>NZ_JBHXRL010000033.1:0-57963 GCF_042717315.1 Streptomyces sp. NPDC058650 | reverse complement strand
CGAGACCGGAGCGGGTACCACATCGCTGCGCGATGTGCAAGCGGGGCGGTCGCTGCGCTCCCTTGGCCCACGCGGAGCGTGGGCGCCTCCCTCCGCTGCGCTCCTGGAGGCAGTGGGGCCGGCCGCTGCGCGCCCGGCTGGCCGCGCGGTGCGCGGCCGGGCCGCTCGGGTCCTGACGGTGCGGCTAGTGGGGCCTCCAGTACGGGAGTTGGGGGAGCGCGGGGCGCTCCCGGCGGGTCCGCTGCGCTCCCCCGCCTGACGGTCCTTCCGGCTGCGCCTCCAGAACCGTTGGGGCCCGCTGCGCGGGCCGGGCTGGCTACGAGGGGTGGGGGTCGCTCGTTCGTGTGGGTTCTAGTGTACCGCGTGCATCGGGTTGATGCAGCATGTACCGTTGGCGGAAACGCGGGACACCCCCCAACCGCCCGGGAACCTCCCCGGAATTCCGAGAGGAACGACCGCAGATGACCGGTCACCACGAATCTACCGGACCTGATCCCGCGCTGAGCAGCGATTCCATCCGCCGAGTGGGCCAGTATCAGACGGCGGGCGTCAATGCCCGGCTCCGGCTGTTCGCGCTCCTGGAGGCGCAGGGCGTGCCCGCGAGCGAGGCGGACGACCTGGTGGCCGCGCTGGAGGCCGGATCGGTCGCCGGGGCGCAGAGCGAGGTCGTGGAGCTGGACGGCATGGCGCCGCGCTCGCGCGGTCCGGAGTTCGGGGACGGCTGGGATGACGGCGTGACGGCCGTGAGCGAGGCCCTGGTGCGCATCACGGACCGGGAGTGGTCCCGGCGCGGCGGCCGGTCGGCCGGGGCCGCTGAACTGGCCGTACACATCGCGGACGTGAGGCAGCGTGAGCGGGCCGACCTGGTGCAGCTGGAGAAGTACGTCCGGGAAGCCGTACTGCCGGCCACCTACCCGCACACCACGGCGCGCCGCCAGGTCCTGGAGGCGCTGGGTGAGGCCGGCGGTCTGTGCACCGCGCGGACGGTCAACAGCGATGGGGACTACGTCGTCTGCACGCTCGATGCCGATCACTACGACCCGGACGACAAGCCGCCCTTCAAGGACGGAAAGCCCGGCGGCTGGCACAAGGCGGATGCGTCGATCTGGAACGACCTGGGCGCGGCCTGCATTCCGCACGCGGCCCTCTGAAACACCACACAAATTCAGCGCTCGGGGAGGCAAGAAATGTCAGCGATCCAGCTCAAGGAACACCAGGTAGATCAGCGGTCTGCGTTTCGTAGGTGGGTGGGATTCCCTGCAAGGTCATCTGTGCCCCCGCAGGGTGCCCGGGGCACGATCGTGTCAGCGACCGGTTCGGGCAAGACGATCACGGCCGCTGCGTGCGCGCTGGAGTCGTTCGCGGACGGCCGGATCCTCGTGACCGTGCCGACCCTGGACCTGCTCGCGCAGACCGCCCAGGCGTGGCGCCTAGTGGGTCACCGGGCGCCGATGGTCGCGGTGTGCTCGCTGGAGAGCGACGCGGTGCTGAACGAGCTGGGCGTGCGCACCACCACCAACCCGATCCAGCTGGCCCTGTGGGCCGGGCAGGGGCCCGTGGTCGTGTTCGCCACGTACGCCTCTCTCGTGGACCGCGAGGACATCGACGCTCCCGTGGACCAGCGCAAGGTTCGCGGGCCGCTGGAGGCCGCTCTGGCGGGCGGGGAGCGGCTCTACGGGCAGCAGATGACCCCGTTCGACCTCGCCATCGTGGATGAGGCGCACGGAACCGCCGGTGATCTTGGGCGGCCGTGGGCAGCGATCCACGACAACCAGCGGATCCCGGCGGACTTCCGGCTCTACCTCACCGCCACCCCGCGCATCCTCGCCGCGGCCCGGCCGCAGAAGGGCGCGGACGGCCAGGAGGCGGAGATCGCGACCATGGCCGACGACCCGGACGGCACGTACGGCGCGTGGCTCGCAGAGCTCGGTCTGAGCGAGGCGATCGAGCGGGAGATCCTCGCCGGGTTCGAGATCGACGTCCTGGAGATCCGCGATCCCTCTCCGGTTCTCGGGGAGTCGGAGGAGGCGCGGCGGGGCCGGCGCCTGGCGCTCCTACAGACCGCCCTGTTGGAGCACGCGGCGGCGTACAACCTGCGTACGGTCATGACGTTCCACCAGAAGGTGGAGGAGGCCGCCGCGTTCGCGGAGAAGCTGCCGGAGACCGCTGCCGAGCTGTACGTCAACGATGCCTCCGACGCCGACCTGGCCGCCGCGGACAAGCTGCCGAAGTCCTCGATCGACGCGGAGTTCTACGAGCTGGAGGCCGGCCGCCACGTACCGCCGGACCGCGTGTGGTCGGCGTGGCTGTGCGGCGACCACCTCGTGTCCGAGCGGCGCGAGGTCCTGCGCCAGTTCGCCAACGGCATCGACGCGGCCGGGCGCCGGGTGCACCGGGCGTTCCTCGCCAGCGTTCGCGTGCTCGGTGAGGGCGTGGACATCACGGGCGAGCGGGGCGTGGAGGCGGTCTGCTTCGCGGACACCCGCGGCTCGCAGGTGGAGATCGTCCAGAACATCGGCCGGGCGCTGAGGCTCAACAAGGACGGGTCCACCAAGGTGGCCAGGATCATCGTGCCCGTGTTCCTGGAGCCGAACGAGGATCCCACCGACATGGTCGCCAGCGCCAGTTTCCGCCCCCTTGTGGCGGTCCTCCAGGGCCTGCGTTCGCATGACGAACGTCTGGTCGAGCAGCTCGCTTCCCGCGCGCTCACGAGCGGGAAGCGCAAGGTGCACGTCCGGCGGGACGAGGACGGCCAGATCGTCGGGGCCGGCGGCGAGGGTGACGGCGAGGACCAGGAGGACGACGACACGCAGGCCGCCGCCGAAGCCGCCCTCCTCCACTTCTCCAGCCCGCGCGACGCGGCGACGATCGCGGCGTTCCTGCGGACCCGGGTCTACCGGCCGGAGTCCTTGGTGTGGCTGGAGGGATACCAGGCCCTGATCCGTTGGCGGGCGGAGAACGAGATCACCGGCGTGCACGCCGTTCCCTACGACGTCGAGGTCGAAGTGGGGGTCACGAAGTCGTTTCCGCTTGGTCGATGGGTGCATCAGCAGCGGAAGGCGCTGCGGGCGGGTGAGCTGGAGGAGCGGCGCAAGACGCTGCTGGACGCCCCGGAGGCCGGGATGGTGTGGGAGCCGGGTGAGGAGGCGTGGGAGAGCAAGCTCGCCGCGCTCCGGTCCTACCGCCGGGCCACCGGGCACCTCGCGCCCCGTCAGGACGCGGTGTGGGGCGAGGGCGAGGCGATGGTGCCCGTCGGCCAGCACCTCGCCAACCTCCGCCGCAAGGGCGGCTTCGGGAAGGACCCGGACCGGGCGGCGAAGCGCGCGCAGCAGCTCACCGAGATCGACCCGGACTGGGACTGCCCGTGGCCGCTTAACTGGCAGCGGCACTACCGGGTGCTCGCCGATCTGGTCGACGCCGACGGTGTGCTGCCCTACATCGCGGGCGGCGTCATGCACGACGGTGATGACATCGGCACCTGGAGGTGGCGTCAGCAGGAGCCGGGCACCTGGGCGCAGCTCCTGCCCGAGCAGCGCGAGCGGCTGACCGCGCTGGGCATCCGCGGCGCCATCCTCCCCGTGACCGCCGCCGCCCCGGCGGAACGCCCTGCGGTGCCGGCCGACGCGGCCTCGGGCCTGAAGAAGGCCGGGAGCAAGGCGGAGGCGGCCTTCCAGCGGGGCCTGGCGGCTCTGGCGCAGTGGGTGGAGCGGGAAGGGCAGCGGGCGGTGCCGAGGGGGCACAGCGAGACGATCACGGTCGACGGTGAGGCGGAGCCGGTGATCGTGAAGCTTGGCGTGTGGAATTCGAACGTCAAGTCGAGGCGGGACAAGCTGAGCGCCGCCCAGCTCGCCGCCCTGGCCGCGCTGGGCGTCGACTGGGCGGGAGCGGCCCGGGTCGCCCAGGACGCTCCGGCGCAGCCCGCCGCCGTGCAGGCCGCACCGCCTCAGCGTGACCACCACGATGAGTGCGACAAGACGCTCTACGCGGGCGGTACATGTACCTGCGACCTCATCGAGCAGTACGGGCCGCCCTCCGAACGCGACGACTACTGACCGCTCCCCCGCCCGACCGGACCCCGGACCTCTTCGAGGCCGGGGTCTCGCGCTGTTACCGGCCGCACATCGGTGCCGCCCTGCAACGCGTAGTGCAACACGCGTGCCCCACTCCCGCTTTGCAGACATTCCAGCAGGTCAGGGCGAAACGCGACCTCCGTTTCACCCTCGCGTTTCAGAGTGGTGTTGCAGTCGCCGTGCTGTCGGGCCCACGCGGGCTACCAGCGGCGTAGGTCCTTGGTGAGTTCGCGGTGCCACTCGGTGCGCCGCGGCACGTACTCGTCGGGCGCCGCCCCGAGCGCGACGGCCTGGTCCGTGACCCCGTAGGTGACCCGGTAGGCCAGGACCTGAGTGGCATGGTCCATCCACTCCTGCGTCTTGTGCGCCGGCGGGACGGGACCGAGCACGGTCACGAACCACATGGGCAGCAGGGCGCGGTCGCGGATCTCGTCGGCCAGACGGCCGCGCAGCAGCCAGTTCAGCTTCCGCTCCGCCTTGTCGCCCTGCTCTATCAGCAACGCCTTCGCCTGCCGCAGAGTGTCGTCCTGGGCCAGTGCGGCCCGCGCGGCCTGGGCGGGGCCGGCCAGCTTCTGGGCCCGCTGACCGTGGCTCTCGGCGAGGGTGCGGGACATGCCGAAGTCCATGACGGCCTGCTTGAACTCGCGGGACGTGCGCGGCTGGCTGGCCAGGACGCCAGCGGCCTCCACCACCTTGTCGCGGTGCTCGTCGCGCTCTTCGACGGCCCCTTCGTAGTGGCGGATGTTGAGGCGGTGGGCTTCGCGCTGGTGTCTGGGGAGCAGGCCGGAGCGTACGTTCCAGCCGTGGTTGGCGGTCCTGGCCAGCTTCTGCCACTCCGGGTCGATGGTGTCGAGGTCGGCGAGCGGGGCGCCGCCCGCGGCGAGCAGGTGCGCTTCGAGGGCCTGGACGCGGCCGGTCAGCCGCTTGAGGGCCTGCTCGGTGTCCTGGATGTCGCCGCGTACGTCGTCGTCCAGCTCGGTGAGCTCGGTGCGGACGGTGCTGAGGTCGTCCTCGATCCGACGGACATCGCCGCGGATGTCGTTCAGCTCGTAGTCGAGGTCTTCGACCTCTCCCACCTTCGTACGCAGCGAGTGCAGCTCGCTCTCCACTCCGCCGGTCCGGGTCTCCAGACGGCGGACCTTATAGCCGTAGTCGTCGCTCACCGCCGCGCCCCCTTCGGGTCGGCGCCCGTGCTGTCCATCGAGGACCCGGCGACAAGCATCCAGCCCAAGGCGGCGGCGATGATGAACCACCGGCTGATCACGCTCAGGCTGATGAGGGCCATCAAGAGCGCGACCACGTGCAGTCCGACGGCTCCGAAGCGGCGGTCACGGTGCTGCTCGGCATCGACCTTCTGGAAGCAGCCGGCCACCGTGCCCACGAAGTGCGGGACCAACAGGACCAGCCACCAGGTCGACCGGTCGAGGATGAAAACAAGCGCGATCAGCACGGCGCCGACGGCCGCCTGGCTGCGCCAGGACCACGTCACGATGCGCTCACTGCGTTGGCGCTCGGGTTCGGCCAGCCGCTCGGGGATCGTCTTCTCGAACTCCACCAGCCTGCTGGTGGAGTTCACCAGTCGGGCGTACTCCACCGCGAACTGGTCGTCATCGACGTCATGCTTCAGGACCTCGGCATGGCGAGCGCCGACCTTCTGCTGAAGCTGCGCCAACTGCTCTTCGATCTGCTGCTCGGTGCTGCCCACCGAACCACCCCCACCCGCGATGCGACGACACGCCGACCGGACACTTCCCCGCCGCCGGTCACCGCCAGCCGTCAAATCGATCGACCGTATCCGCAGCTGTCCGGGACTCGCCGGGTAATCGCACGCAGTGGCCGAAACCTTGCCGATCACGTCCGTTGTGCTGCTGCCTTGCCAGGGGCTTCACGGCGATGGCAGATACGGAGCGCGGGTCAGCCGACGGGCGGTGCAGTCCTGTCGGCGGTGAGCGCGGCCTCCAGGCGGTCCAGCCGTTCGTAGAGGGCGCGTACGAGGCGGGCGCGGTTCTGGACGCAGTGCACGGTGCCCTCAAGCGTCGCGGACAGCCGGCCTTCCGCCTCGCGCAGGACGACGTCGGCGAGCGCCCGGCGCCCGCTGCTCTTCGGCAGCTGGTCCGCGCGGCGCCGGACGTCGGAGGCGACGGCGCGGGCGTGGCCGGTCAGCTGGAGGCCGATCTGCTCGTAGTCGCGCTCCGCGAGCGTGTCCTCGCCGGTCCACGCGAGCACGGCCTTGACGAGGCACTCGTACGGTTCCCGGTCCAGCGGGAGTTCCGCCTCGATCAGCCCGTCGGGGTCGTACAGGACCGTGTGGCTGCTGGTGTGCATGGCGGGCCTCGCTGCCGGGAGCGTCTTGTGCGGGTGGCCGGCGGTCACCGCTGGGGTTCCTCGCTGCCGCCGTCCCCGTCGTCCTGGTCCTCGCCGTGCCGACCGAGGAACCGGGCGAAGCCGCGGTCCGCGCGGGCGAGCAGGGCCGGGGAGGGGACGCCGTACGCGGGCGGCTGGAGAACGCGGCCCTCCGGGGCCGGGGCGGTGGTGTCGTGGTGTGCGCGCATGCGGCCCCGCCTCTCCGGCTGGTGGTCCGTCGGTGACTTCGACGCTACGCAGCGTGGGAGACCACCTTCAACGAGATTGCGCGAAATTGCGGAGGTTCACTCCAGGGCGTCCATCGCGGCCGCGATGAGCGCGCGGGCAGCCTCGCCGTAGACGGCCATCTCCGCGAGGCCGGCGAACGCCTTCAGGTAGTCGGCGAGCTCGCGCGGCTGCGTCACCTTGATCTCCGCCGTCAGGGTCTCCACCACGGCGCTGGTGTCGTCGTGGACGTAGAACGCCTCCAACGGCCACACGGTGCGCTGCGCAGTGAACGGGATGATCCCCAGCGAGAGGGACGCGAGCGGCATCACGGTCAGGAGGTGGCGCAGCTGGCCGCGCATCGCCTCGGGGTCGGCGGTGCGGAAGCGCAGGACCGACTCCTCCATGAGGACGACGTAGCGGTGCCCGCCCTCGTAGAGGAACCGGGAGCGGGCGACGCGGGCGGCGACGGCTTCGGCGACGTCGTCGGGGGTGCCCTGGAAGCGGGTGATCTGGTTCATGAGGGCGGTCGCGAACGCCGGGGTCTGGAGAAATCCCGGGGGCACGTTAGAGAGGTAGACGCGGCAGATCCGGGTCTGCGCGTGCAGGTCGTACCAGTCCTGCTGGACCTGGCGCATCCCGTTGCGGTGCAGGCGGCGCCACTCCATGTACATCGAGTCGACGGCGCGGGCGGTGGCGATGAGGTCGTCGGCCTGGTCGTCCGCGCCGCACGCCGCGCACCAGGTCCGGATGTCCGCGTCCGAGGGCAGGGCGTCGCCCTTCTGGATCCTGCTGGTCTTCGCGGGGTGCCAGCCGCACCGGGCGGAGAGTTCCTTCCCAGTGAGGCCGGCGTCCTTGCGCAGGTGCGTGAGCCGCACGGCGAGCGCCTCGCGGGCCGACTGGGCACTGGACGAGGGTGAGGTGGTCGTCATGGAGTGGCGGCCCTTGATGTGCGTGGGTCAGATCAGATGCGGTAGTCGGCGTGCGGGGTGGCCAGGTCCCACACCGCACGGAACGCCTCCGCACACAGCTTGACGGCCTGCGGGTCCTCGGTGTGGTCGGGCTCCAGGACCTCGCCGTCGCCGGAGAAGACGTTGAAGCGGACGACCTGGTCGTCGATGAGCCAGAAGTCGTTGCCCGGCAGGGCGAGGGTCGAGGCGCGGCGGCGGGGCAGCCACCGGACCTGTTCACCGGCGCGGAGGTTGGCGTCGGTGATGGCGTGCTCGAAGCGGATGTAGTCGGTGACGGGCTCGGACACGACCCTCGCCCGCCAGACCTTCACCCCGCGCGCGACGGTCCGCTTCACCAGCGGCAGCCACCCGTTCCAGTAGTCCGAGTCGTCTGCGGGGACGCTCCCGTTGCGCAGGAAGGTGTCGTAGACCTCCCGCTCCTCCCCCACGGCGTAGGCGTCGCGGAGCTCCAGGTGCAGGGCGTGCCATTGGGCGGAGTCGAGCAGGTCCTCAAAGCTGAGGACGGGCGGCTTCTGCGGCATCGCATGCCTTCCTGATCTGGTCGATCATCCGCACGGAGAGCCGGATGACGCCCTCGTCGTCCGCCGGCGGACTGTCCTGGCTGCACGCGGCCCGGGTCGCCGTGTCGGCGAACTTGCCCTGCAGAACCAGTTCCGGCCCCTCAGCGGCTTCGGTGTCCACCCACACCGCGGGGCAGTTCCCTCCGCCGGAGTTCGGGTCCGTGCCGAAGAAAAGTAACGCCATGATCGCCTCCGGAGAAAGCCAGTTGCGGGGAGTTGCGCAATGACCGTCCCGCGCAGCGGCGCCTCGGTCAAGGGCGCGCGGCTTCACCGGCTCGCCGCTACCGCTCCCGGGCCGGCTTCCTCACGCTGGGGCAGGCACGGCGTGGGCCAGGCCGAGTTCCAACGCCAGGCCGCCCACCGGTCGGTGTCCGTGAACGGCCCGGCCCGTTCCTCGAGCATTGCGAGGACCTGGGCGCGGGCGAGCTCCACCGCCTGGTGCTCGGTGTCGGTGACGATGCCCAGGCGCCGCACGTGGGCGTACTCGTCTTCGTCCTTCCACGTCCACGTGCTCAGGTCGGGGGCGATGACGAGGTCGACGGTCAGGTCGAAGGTGTCGAACCCGGTCTCGGTGCGGCGGGTGGGGTGCTCGAAGTTGACGTACCAGTTCCTCAGCCCGCCCGCGGTGAAGAAGGCGTTGATGCTGAACCACGCCTGCGGCGGCTTCCACAGCAGCAGCTCCGTCTCCTGCCACACCCCGGGCGCCAGTTCCCACTCCCCCGTCGCCATCGCGTCGAACGCCTCCGTGCGCACCGAGCGGTCGCCGTCGGCGCGGGCCTTGGCGTACAGGGCGGGCCAGCGGGCCTGCGTCCCGGGCGCGCACGCCGTCACCAGCGCCTTGCCCGTGTCGGAGACCACGCGCAACGCCAGCTCGCTCCACACACGCCCGGAGCGGTACACATCACGCCGCACCACCGTCTCCCCAGTCGTGAAGGTTTCCACTGGTGCCTCCCTCGCGAGCCCGGCCGGGACGTCCAGCAGGGCGGGCACAACCTCAGCGCGCCCGGGGCCGGGTGGGCAAGCCGCCGTTCGGGGCGGCTTGCCCACCCCCTCTCGGTCAGGCTTCCCCGGGGGCCGGCTCCCACAGGGAGCGGGCGCGCCCGGTCCCGTCGCAGTGGAAGCAGCAGCCGCTCGCGGCATCGTTGCGGTCGCTGATGGTGTAGGTGGCGTCATGGAAGAGCCGGGTGAGCCCGGCGGTGTGCGCGGCGTGGATCGGGAGCTCCTGCCGTCTGCCGAGCGTGAGCTCCAGGGCGACGCCGGGGCCGGTGAACTGGGCGCGGGGCAGGTTGCCGGTCATCGAGCGGAGCGTCTCGTTCACCTCGTGCATCGTCTCCGCGCCGGTCAGCTGCACCCGGGCCGCGAGGATCGTGTCGGCGGCCGCGGTGAAGGACAGCAGCCCGGCCGGGCGGGCGAGCGGCCCGACACGGCCCACCGCGTCGGGGTGGGTGTGCTGAAGCTGGACCAGGGCGTGCCACAGATCGCCCGGCAGATCGAGGGGGGTGGTGGTCTCTTCTCGGCTGCGTCTCATACGGCCTGTGTACGGCCTTCCGTAGGCCGTGGCCTACGGGTGGGCCCGCTTGTCCCGCGCGATGGCACGGGGACTTCGGCGCCCGTTCCGCCCACCGGGCCGGACGCCGGACAGCCCCTCCGGCGGCGGGGGCGTGCCCGGCGTCCTGTGCGGCGTCAGCGGCCGGGCGGTTCGGGGTAGCGCCGCCGGCGCCGGTCCGGGTCGTCGACGCCGATCTCGTACCAGGGCTCGCCGCGCTTCAGCCGGGGCAGGGTATTCACCCACACCGCGACGGTGATGCCCTTCACGTCGGCAGTGAGCGCCTGGCGACGGTTGTCGAGCAGGTGCTCCTCCTTCCCCGCCAAAACGACATACAGCAGCGGGAAGCGCTCGGAGCGGGTGTATCGGTGGCGTTGCCAGAACGGGTACGTGCTGCCGTTGGTGCCGCGGGCTCCTTCCCAGACGCGGTGCCCGGCGTAGCGCTCGTAGTCCCAGACCTCCTTCGCGAGGCGGGCCTGGGACATGGTGCCGTTGTCGAGCTCGAAGAGGCGTACCTCGCTGGTCTTGGTCGGCACGGCGAGGACGGCGTCGGTGTTGAAGCTCAGGCCGGTCTGCTTGATGGCGTGGTTCACCTCCACCTGCCAGTCGGTCAGGCACTCACGGTCTCCGGACAGGACCGTGTCGGTGTAGGCGAGGATCATGTCCGTCACCGCGAGACCGTGCGGGCCGAGCCCGGCTCGAACAGCCTTCGCTCCGGTGCCGGCCTTCGGACGCAGCGGCAGCTCATTGCCATCGGCCAGAGCCTTCTGCCCCGCCACCGTCAGGTTCCAGATCTGGTGCTTGCCGTCCTTGCCGTTCGTCTCCGCCAGCCCGAGCTCCGCCAACTCCTTCATCGCCCTGCGCACGTATGACCGGCCATCCGACTTCTCCTTCGTGATCACCTCAGCCATCTGCCGAACCGTCGCTATCCGCACACACCCCAGCAACCGCAGCGCATCGGCTCGTACCTTCCCGGCCGTGGGAGTGGACTTCTTCCCCTTCGCTGACATCTCAGGGGAAAGGAGAGAGGTGTCAGCGTGCCGGGAGGCACCCTTGGAGGTGGTGTGAGCTGCGGTAATGGGCACAACGATGGAATCGTTCACGGCACTGGACGCGGCACTGGATTCCGGGCCGTCCGAAGGCCGCTCAGCACCCCTTGTCCAGGTCGGGCGCGGCTCAGGATCGGGCTGCCGGGCACTGCTGGTGTACGTCATGACGTGGCTCCTCATGCAGGTGGCGCGGGGGTCCGGATGGAATCCCCTCTCACTTGCTAGAGGTGTCGCGAAAGTCGACGGTGTGACGAACCACCGTTCACCGTTACCGAGCCGTGATCATCCGGTGGGCGCCGCGCAGAGCTCGGAGACGATCGCGAACGACGTCGTCACCATCGGCACCGCCATGGCCGGCGGCATCACCGCGTGCGTGCTCTGGCCGTGCGCCATCCCGTTGCGGATCTGCCGACCATAGTCGAGGTACTCCGCCTGCCGGGCCGTCAGGATGCCGTCTGCCGCGCCCTGCTTGATGAGGCCGTGCAGCGGCTTCTTGCCCGCGTCCGGGATCCGGTCGCGGAGCACGATCTCCACCGCGATCAGGGAGTGCATGACCGCCACGGTGGAGAACTCGTAGCAGTAGTACGACTGGCGCAGCAGCTCGCGCGCCGTACGCAGGACCGTCGCCGCGGCCTCGGGCACGCCGTCGGGCACGACCAGGTCCTCCACGAGGTCGTGCATGTCGGCGTAGCAGGTGACGAAGTAGTGGGCCCGGTCGTCCGGGACCGGGAACGGCAGCCGCTGCGTGGTCATCCCCGCAGTCTCCCAGCGGCACGTCCCGGGCGGCAGCGCCTTTTCCCTGATCGTCGCTCAGAGTGCCGGGGCGGAGATTTCTCCCCCGTTGAAATGGGCGGTATGTCGCAGGTAGCGGACCGTGTCAAGGGGAAACGTCGTGAAGGGCCGGGCCGTGGCTGCTCACCGTCGGTGCGCGGACTCTGTCCACAGGGCCGCGATTGCAGGCTCCTCTTGAGGCCGTCGCGATCAGCGGGGCGGCCCGAACGTGAGGAGCTGTCATGCCCGAGAACACCGTCACCGCGGCGCTCGCCCCGATGGAGCCGACCGAAGTCGCCGACGCCTTCGCTTACATCCAGGCGTGGCACGCCAGGGACATCGACACCGCTGGCGCGGTCGCCGACGACATCGGCCCGGAGAAGCTGGCCCGGCTGCTCCTGGACGTCGCCGCGCGCGTCTTCATCCCGATCACTGCCGAGGACGACCACGACGGGGAGCCGTGCGCGCACTCCTTCCTCGCCGCCGCGCTCGGGAGGCTGCTGCTGGAGCTCGCCTGCCACGGCGTGTGCCTGGCCAGCTCGCGGGGCATCGCCGACACCATCACCCGCTTCACCGAGAACATCCTCACCGACGACCACGGCGACGTCGCCGACGTCCTGCGCCAGCTGGAGGCCGCCGGGATCAAGCAGGCGATGGAGGCGCACCGCACCACCGCGTAGCCGCGCATCCGGGACGGCGGTGGTGCGGCGCACATCGGGACCGCACCACCGCCGCGCGCCTCGCCATCGCACCGACTGACGATGTCCGGCACTCGCGCGCGCATCGCGATGTCGAGCATCCGATGTTCTGCATCGCACGCGATGCCCACCGCCCGCACTTGGTGCGCCTCCCGACGATGCCGGGCACTCGCGCGCGCATCACGATGTCGAGCATCCGATGTTCCTCACCGCACGAGATGCCCACCGCCCGGATCGCGCGCACCGGCGGCCTACCCCTTGTCCAGCTCCGGCCGGGAGCTCAGCCACCCCTTGTCCAGGTGCGGGCGGCCGCACGTTTCCCCTTGACCACGTTGGATACCGGAGCGTTTCCCCTTGACAGCGCCGGTCCCGGCCGCCGATCAGATCATGGTCAAGGGGGGCTGTGATATAGAGCCCGCCGCCGCGCGCCCGGTGCGGTGCAGTGGCGCGCCCCGGACCGGATACGCGGCGCGGTGCGGTGCGGTGGTCCGGCGCGCGGCGCGCGTCGCATCGGATGCTCGACATCGTGGTGCGCGCGCGAGTGCCGGGCATCGTCG
Organism: Streptomyces sp. NPDC058650; assembly: GCF_042717315.1. Lineage (NCBI taxonomy): Bacteria > Bacillati > Actinomycetota > Actinomycetes > Kitasatosporales > Streptomycetaceae > Streptomyces > Streptomyces sp. NPDC058650. Next base: position 45,173 of record NZ_JBHXRL010000033.1, on the reverse strand, counting down.
GGAGGCGCACCGGGTGTCGTGCGGAACATCGTGGTGCGCCCCGGAGTGGAATCCACCGGGTGGAACCCACCGGGCGGTGGCACTCGATGTTCTGCACCCAATGCCGGGCATCGTCCACTGGATGCACGACATCGCGGGTTCCACTCGGTGGACGATGCCCGGCATCGTCACCACAGCCAGGCACTGGAGTGCCCCACGTGTGGTCATGTGAGTCCTCCAGTGGGTGTCCGGCCGGGCGTCTGCTGCACGCCGGGCGGCGGGGTGTGTGACGGAGCGGGCGCCGACGGAGCGGGCTGCGGCCGGGGGTCCCGGGCGACGGCTCGCTCCCGGATGCCGTCCTGGAGCTTGGCGGCCATCTTCGCGACGGCCTCGATCGTGGCGCGGGTCTGCTCCAACGCGGCAACATCGGTCTCCTGCTCCAGGGCGTGGCCGGCTTTCCGGCCGGTGCGGGAGTCCAGGCGGTCCGCGCGGCGCAGCTCGTAGACCCGGGCACTCAGCGCTCCAGCGGCTAGGCGGGCCCGCGCGTAGAGGGGAGCGGTCCGCTTGCGGATCAGCGGGCGCAGCACGGCCTGGTCGTCGGTGTCGCGTGGGTACAGGGCGTGCAGATCAGCGGTCATCTTCCGGCCCCGGCCGACGGGGCGGGTGTAGTCGTCGACGACGGTCTGCACGATCCGTTCGTCCAGGCCCGGCTGGTGCGGTTGGCCACGCAGGACGTAGGAGAGGTAGCGGCGCGCTTCGGCGAGCAGGTGGTGGCGTTTGAACGTCCCCCGCATCACGTACACCACGGCGACGACGTCGACGGCCGCCAGGACGACGTCGACCACCGGACGCACCCGCGCCCACACCGCCGCAGCCGCCGCCCGCGCCCGCTCCGCGAGCCGGTCGATGACGTCGGGGCCGAACGCGGCGATGGCCGACTCCCGCCACCGCTCGCGCAGCTCGGACAGCGGCTGCGGCTCCTTGCGCTTGGGCGCGCGCGTGCGGTCGGCGGCCCGGCAGGCCAGCCCGTAGGCGGCCCGCTCCCCCGGCTCATGCCCGTGCTCCTCCACGTACTCGGCAGTGAGGACGAACAGCGCCTCCTCGATCTGCTGACGGCGCGTGGACTGCCAGCCGATGAGCCGCTGATCGATCCCCGATATCTCCATCACGGGACGGCGGCCGGGTGTCACCTCGCGCGGCTCCCACGCCCACCCGAGCCGGGCGGACACCTCCTCCATGAAGAACAGGAGGTAGAGAGTGTCAGCGGTAACGATGTGGGCCAGCAGCGTGTCCGCCGACAGGTTGCCCCACATGCCCTTGGCGTCCGGCCGGCGGGCGCGGATCGACACCACCGCATGATCGTGGAGCAGCGGCTTCGACTCGGCAGCTCTGGACTCGTAGTGCCGGAACACTGCAACGATCAGAGCGCCGTCCCGGATCGGCTTGCGGTGCTTGCCGCCACTCCCCGACCGGATCTGCGCGACCGACTCCCCCAGCCACCCCAGCGTCTTGTCCACGGAGATGTCCTGGCACTCCTCCAGCACCCGCCGTTCCTCGTCACCCATCAGCGCCCACGCGATGTGGGCCGTCGGCGGCGGCCGGAACACCAGGTCCATGCCCAGCCAGGGCCTGCGCTCCTTGGCCTTCTCCGTCTTCGGCGACCGGTTGTGCTCGATGGGCCTGCCCAGCACGGTCGCCCGCCGGGCCTTCGCCGGATCCTCGCCCGCCTGAAGGCGCTCGCGCTCGATCCGGTCGGCGTCCGGGTGCCGGCCTTCCCCCAGGAGCAGTTCGGCCTGCCGCTCGCTCACCTCGTCACCGGCCGTGAGGCCAACCGCGGCCAGGCCCCGGCCCCGCCAGATCCCGGGCGGGACACCGGCCTCGTCCTGGGCGTCACGCAGCGCCTTGCCCGCGGGGCGGTGGCCGTCACCGACCATCACGCCGCGGAGGAGGTAGCGCACCCCGTCACCCGGACGGAGCGCCGATTGGCTGATCATCGGGCCATGGAACACCGGTCGTGACCTGCGCAAAAGCGCGATCCGGGGTCCTTCCCGCCGGGCGGGAGGCCATCACCAAGTCTTTACCGGGGCGCCCGCCAGGCGGGCCGCCACACCAGCCCGAGACGGTAAGCCGCCAACGTGTGCACTCTCCCGCCCATGGAGATCACACGAGACGGAATCGCCTGCGCCCTCTGCCACACGACCACCCGGGAGCGGGTGTACCTGGTCCTCAGCGCCCAGTCGGCCTTTCCTCAGCGGGAGGTGACCAACGACCGCTGGTGCCCCGCCGGCTGTCATCGGATCCACGCCGCCCGGTGGCGGGAGGTGATGCCGCCACTCCGCGGCGACCTCTGACGACGCCGTGCGAATACTGCGCGCCGACCACCCGAGCGCCGCCAACCCCAGAATCCGACCACAACCGACTCCACCGCTATCGAGCACTCATCAGGGCACCAATCGCCCGATAACGCCCCCCGGCTGAGCCCCGAACCCCGAAAACACGCGGGACTTCCCCAATTGGGGAAGTCCCGCTCAAACACTGGGGTCAGCTCTCTACGAGCTCGGCATCCACGATGACTTCCCCGTCGACGGTGTCGGCGTCGGCCTCGACCTTCACCTTGCTGAGGATGCGGCCGATGCGACGGATGGCGTCCTGCTGGCGCTGGGCTTCCTCGCCCGTGCGAACTCTGCGCGCGGCCTTGTCCTCCGTGGCCTTCTCGATGGTCTGCCGTGCCACGTTCAGCAGCTGGAGCGCACCGTCTACAGGGTCCGCGCTCGGGTCGGACGTGCTGCCCTGCTCGCTGCCCGCTTCAGCTCTTTGCGTGGGCATCGGCGCTTCGGGCGTAGTCGTCCAGGCGGCGCTGACGGCCTGGCTGCGTTCAGCTGGGTCGGTCACGCCCTTGGCCGCCGCCACTGCCTTCTTCACCCGCTGCTGGACCTGGTTGGCCACGAGCCGTACTCCGCCGGCCTGGTACGCCCAGTACAGCTCGGCGTAGGCGCGCGCGGCCTCCTGGTCGGTGGTGCGCTCCGCGTACGGCTGCAGCTTGCGCAGGTGGCTGTCGGGCAGCGGCCGGCCCAGCTCCTTCTGTACGGTCTGCGCCAGTCGCCAGGACTTCTGAAGACGGTCGGCCTCGCTGGTGGAAAGGCCGTCATGCTCCAGGTGCAGGTACTGCTCCCAGGTACGAGTGCCGTCGCCGCGGTACAGGCGTCGCCGTCGAACCACTTCCAGAGCGAAGCCGAGCATCCAGCGGGCCGTACGGGCGTTGTCGACTGCTCGGTGGGCCTCGGAGAGGAGCCGCTGCTCCTGCTCGTCGAGCGGACCGTGGGCGGTCTCCGGCGTAGCGTCGACGTCCGGGAGGGAAAGCCCCCAGTGCTCCATCGTGAAGGGCTGGGCGCGCATCTGCGGAGGATCGGCGGGCCGGTCAGGCACGGCGACGCTGTCCGAGACCGGGGGCGGGCTGCTGGCGGGAGACTGCTGGGCGCCCTTGTCGGCTGCTGCTCGGAAGTCGCGACGCTTAGGCACTCTTGACCAGCCCTCGCGTCTGCAGCTCGGTGATCAGCTCACCGAACGGTCCCCTGGCTGCGTTCTCGACAGGGAAGCCCGTGGCCTGCTTGATGTCGTCCAGGACCGGGATCTTCACCGTGAGGACGTTGTAGTCGGCGTCGGCGAGCAGCCCCCGGATCTCCTTCTCGCTGCGCACGTTGGGGCGCACTCGGTTGAGGAGCACCCACATCGGCGGGGCGTTGCGGGAGGGCCTATCGAACGCGGACCGGCCGACCATGGTCTTGACCGGGGTGGAGGTACGCGGCTGGTGGACACGCTGGTAGTCGGCCATGGAGGGTTCCATGTGGACGATGACCAGGTCGGCAACCTTGAGGACGCTGTCGGCGATGTGCGGGTGGTTCTCGGTGTGACCGACGTCGACGATGTCGATCCCGGCTTCTCCGAGCGGCGTGTACTCCTCAGCGAACTTGGCGGAGGCGTTGTGCTCGACAGGGAAGGGGAAGCCGGCGAGTTCGGACCACTGCGTGAGGTGCTCGGATTCGTCCGCGTCCCACAGCTGCACGCGGTATCCAGCTTCGTGGAAGGCGTGTCCCATCATGCCGGTGTCGGTCGTCTTGCCCATACTTCGCGGGCTGATGTTGGCGATGAGCACGGCGGGGTCTCTCCTCATGCGGTGGCTACCTTCCGCATGATGCTGCCACGTCTCCCGTGCCACGAGGACGGGCACCACGTCACAAGTCGCGACTGCACTGCTTCTGAACGCAAAAAAGCCCTGCACCCCGTGTTGACGGGGTGCAGGGCTTCGGAGTGCCGAGCGTCAGGCTGCCCAGGTGGCGGGCGCGCCGTCTTCGTCGGGGCTGGGGATGCCGGCGGCGGTCACCGCAGCCGCCGGGTGCCGGAGCGCGGTGATCGGCACGGCACCGGGCTCATCGGCCGCCGCCCAGACCATGCGCCAGGTGTCGTCCCACTCGCAGCCGCAGCCGTGATCGGGGTGCGGGTGCCGTAAGAAGACGCCGTGGGTGTGGACGGCACGCGGGATGCGGGGGATGAGCACCGAGGGGTCGTCGCCGGGGTAGAGGTGCAGGTTCCGCCAGCCGTGGATCCGGGACATGTACGCGGCGGCGGCCTCGATGACGTCGGCCCACCGCTGGTGCCCGAGGACGATGAAGGCCACCGGGTAGAGGTGGTCCTCGGTGGCGTCGTCGATCCCGGTGACGTACAGGTCGCGATGGGCGACGAAGCCGCTGTCGGCTGCGTCGTCGGCGCATGGCGTCCAGAGCTGTTCGACGGGGTGCGGGGTGCCGTCGTCGCCCTCGCTGGTCTCGATCTCGTACGGGGCCGTGGTGGTCATGCGCTCGCTCCGGTGCTGGTGTCGGCCGCCTTCAGGACGCGCGGCAGATGGACGTGGAGGTGTTCGACGTCGACCTGGCGGCCGCGGGCGCGAAGTTCGCGGGCAAGTAGTTCGGTGAGACCGGATGCCCTGTGCCTACCTCCTGCACAGCCGATGGCGATCCGGCGGGGGCCGGCGGGCAGGTCGGCGTAGTCGGCGAGGTTGGCGAGGAGCTCGCGGGCGCCGGGGGTGTTGAGGACGACGTCCTGGACGCGGGGGTGGAAGCCGTCGAGGTCGAGGATGTCGCGGGCGGCGGCCGGGTCGCGGAGCCGGTCGCGGACGTCCTCGATGCGGTCGGCGGCGGGCGGGACGGGGGAGCCGTCCGGGCCGGTGGGCAGGTGCATGTAGCCGAACGAGATCAGGCGGATCGGGTGCAAGGGGTTCTCCTGCTCGCTGGTGAAGGACAAGGAACGCCAGAGCGCCGCGTCCGGCCTTCCGGCTCGGGTGCGGCGCTCTGGTGTCTGGCGCGGGCTATCGGGTGGTGGTGCCGGTGACCACGAGGAACTGGTCGGTGGTCAGGTCCATCACGACGTGGGCGTCGTGGCCCTGGGCGCGCTGGGCTGCGGCGTATTCGTCGGCGGGCCAGGAGCCGCGGGGGTGGCCGGCGGGGAAGCGCTCCAGGACGGTGCGGGAGGGCGCGGCGGTGGTCATCGGTCGTCACCGCCGTGCACGAGCTCGTGGATGTCGATGAGGGTGGTGATGGCGTCGGGGTTGTCGGCGAGGCCGACCCACGTGCCGTGCGCGGTGAAGACGGGCACGGCGTCGGTGTCGGCGTCGAAGATCACGCAGTAGTCGCCGTACCGGTCGATGACCATGTCGCTCAGGACCAGCATCGGCGCGGTGTCCAGGACCTCCAGGACTTCCACGGTGAGCCGGGCGGGCGCACCGGGTGTCTGGGGCTGGACCAGGTCGCCGGTGACGCGGAGCAGGTCGCCGGGCTGTATGCGGGTCAGCAGCTCGTGGACGATCCCGGCGGCCGTGCTGGTACAGGAGAAGACCGTGTCGGGGGCGTCCTCGGGGAGGGTGTCCGCGTCGGCGGGACAAACGGTCAGGTCGAACATCGCGGTGCCGTGCGGGCCGGGAGCGGGGATGGCGTCGACCCAGCCGTCGACGGTGCAGTGCGTGGTCTCCATCAGCTGGCCTCCGCCAGGGTCTCGGTGGGGCGAGGAGAGCGGGGTCGGGGGGTGCGCTGCGCGAGCACCAGGAGCTCGGCGTTGCGCTTCTGCTCAGCGGGCGTGAGGGGCCGGGCCTTCGCGGCGCCGTGGCGGTGCCAGAGCGGAGAGGCCGGCGGCTCGGGGTAGGCGAGAGCGTGGTCGACGTCGCGGTCGGTGCTGCTCATGGGGACCTCCGAGGGGGAGGGGTTCAGGCGTGGGTGGCGCGCTTGGTGCTCTTGGGCTGGGTGTCGGAGGCGAAGCGGCCCTCGCGGCGGGCCTCAACGGGATTCGCGGCGATCCAGTCCTCAGCGCACGCCTTGTGGACGGGCTCCCCGGCGTGGGAGCGCATCGGCGTGGGCTTGTCGCACAGCACGCAGGGGCGGTCCTGCCAGCGGTCGTAGTGCTGGCTGTCGCGCCATTCGAGGAGCGCGCCGGGAGCCGGGACCAGGCCCGGCTCGAACGGCGGCTTCTTCTTGGCTCGGGTGGTCACGGCCGGAAGCCGGGCAGCTGCTGGAAGACGCGCTCCAGCAGGTCCGGCTTCGGCTTCCAGGGCACGACCTGTCCGCGCGCGGGGACGGGCAGGGGGAGCTCCTGGACGTCCTGGAGCACGAGGTGCCAGGCCCCGGGGTGTGCCCACGGCGAGCAGAGCGGCGCTCCCTCGAGGTCCTGGTGGCAGTCGGTGATCCGGGCGACGCCAACGACCGCGCCGGTGACCAGCTGGCGGTCGCGGATCGTGCGGCCGATCAGCGGCACGCGCAGGGCGGGCCGCTCCACGGTCTGGCTCGTGTGCAGCAGCACCCAGCCGGTCCGCCACCTGACGGGCCTGTTCTCCACCGTCTTGGCTCCGGCGAGGATGCAGGCCGCGTACGGCTGCCGGATGCTGATGCCGCGGATCCAGTCGCCCTCGGGCAGGGTCGCGATGCTCATGCGGCCCGCCCCCACACGCTGGTGCCCGGACGGCCGGCCCGGCGGCCGTTGATTGACGGCACCGTGACGTGCTGCGCCGTCGCGAGGACCGCGCGGCCGGAGTGCTTGCCGTCGTAGAGAGCGGCATCGGCGGCCCTCTGCAACGCGGGGAGGTCGCTGGAGCCGACCGAGGCCGGGGCCGCGGCGCCGACCGAGGCGGCGACGTCGACGGTGCGGCCGTCGTCCAGGGTGACCGGCGTGTGCAGCATCCGGACCAGCTGTGCGAGACGCTGTTCACGGCGGTCGGAAGTCAGCTCCAGGACCACGGCGAACTCATCACCCCCGAGCCTGCCGATCGCGGCGCGCGGGCCCGCCCAAGCGGTCAGCCTGGCGCCGATCGACGCGAGGACCGTGTCCCCGGCCGCATGTCCGAGGCCGTCGTTGATCTGCTTGAACCGGTCGGCGTCGACCATGACCACAGTCACCTTGTCGCCGTGGCGAGCCAGGAGCCGGCGGGCGCGGGCGGTGTAGGAGTCGCGGCGCAGCAGGCCCGTCAGCGGGTCGCGCTTCGTCGCGGCGAGCTTCTTGTGCAGCGCGACGGCGTGGACCACCCAGCCGGTCAGCGGCACGGCGGCGGTGGTGATCAGAAGGGTGCGCGGGCCGAACCGGCCCGTCGTGTGCAGGACGGAGTCCATACTGAGGTCTCCCTCTCGTCTCGTACGGGATGGGGAAACCCCGGGGCGGCCGACTGGTTTTCCGGCCTTTGGCGGCCGTCCCGGGGCGAATTCACATCAGGCTGTTGGGGTTGACCCACGCCTTGGCGGTGGCCTTGTGCCAGTCCAGGACCCAGTCGGAACGCAGGCCGCGCGCGGCCCATCCGTTGCTGGCATCGTCGGGGGCCGGGCGGCCGGCGGACACGTACTGCACGGCGCGGTCGTAGGCGCTGTGCGCGGCGGCCAGGGCCTCGCCCGGTCCGGCGGCGCAGCCGTTGAAGACGTGATGTCCTCGCCGGTCCTGGTCCGTCGCGTGGTGTATCGGGACGTCGACCTCGTATCGGCGCATGACGTCCAACTCCTCTCTGTTTTGAGGGACCACCGCGACCGCCCCGGCCCCCGTCGTGCGGGGAGACCGGGGCGGCACGGAGCGTCCGTCACGCAGGTTGGGGCGGGTCAGAACTCCAGATGGATCGTGATGGGCCGCCGGGAGTCCCCGGCGTGGGTGTGGACGGTGCGGCGGTGCGCGGCGAGACCGGCGCTCCCGCCCTGGATCGGGAGGTGACAGTCCGGGCAACCGTGGGCCCAGTCGTCCCCGGCCGGGAGGTCGGCCGGGGTGAGCGGGTGCGGGTGCGGCCCGTCGGCGGCCCGGCTCACCGGCCCTCGCTTTCCGCTGGCTGCCGGTCGGCGAGGGCCAGGAGCTCCGCGGCGAGTTCCGGCGCGGACAGGATGGTGCGCAGGATCGAGGTGATCCCGTCGCGCTCGATGGGGTTCAGCCGGTCCCACACGGCGTGGGCGTCGCCGTGTGCGCCGACGGCCTTGAGGTAGTCGGCCTCGGTGAGGGCGGTGTGCTCAGCCCCGCACCGGCCGCACCGGAAGACGGCCTGGTCCCAGCCGCACGCGGGGGCCTTGGTGCTCATGCGCTGATCGCCTCCAGGGCCTGCGCCTCGAGGTCGGCGCGCCCCTCGGGGTCGTCGTCCCAGCCCCGGTAGTGGTCGTCGGCCTCCTGGTCGACGTCGTCGGGGCCGCCGTGGACGGTGCAGACGATGTCCGGGTCGTTGTCCATCGCGCCGGTCAGCGCCTTGTGCAGGTCGCTGACCGAGTAGGCCGGCGCCCACGCCTGCCCGGCGCACTCCGGGTCTGCGGGGCAGGGGAGCGCCACGTCGAAGCCGAAGTCGCCCTCGCCGTCGACGTCCTCGCGCAGCGCCAGGGTGAGGGACTGCTGCCCGAGGCGGATCTCCGCGACCCGGTCCCGGCCGGTCACCAGGTCCGAGTCCGGGCGCCACCGCCACAGCGGCAGGATCTCCGGGCCGAAGAACCGGCGGGCCAGCCACAGGTCGCCCAGGCCGTCGCTGCCGTCGCGCCCGAGGTCGGCCTCCCGTACCTGTGAGAGCCGCCCGAGGAACGGCTCCAGGCGGTGCAGGGTGTCGGCGAAGACGACCGTGTTGAAGCCTTCGGCCGTGAGCCGCTGGTGCGAGTGGACCATGGCCTGGTGCTGGGACCGGACGACGTCCTCGGGCACCCGCCGGTTGTCCGGGCGCGGGCCCTGCCGCTGAAGGCACACGTCCAGCGGCGTGGCGACGACGATCGCGGCGGTCGGCATGCCGTGCCGCTTGGCGGCCATCACCAGCTCCGCCCTGACGGGCTGGTCCAGGTTGGTGGCGTCGATGACCGTGTTGAGGTGGCGGGCCATCCTGCGCTCCAGGATCAGCTTGAGGACGTCGGCAGCGTCGCATGTCGCATCCTGCCGACCGGGGTCGTCACTGACGACGCCGCGCAGGCCGTCGAGGGAGAGGACCTGGGAGGCCGGCCAGGTGCGGGCCAGGGTCGACTTGCCCGCGCCGGAAGCGCCGATCAGCACGATCAGCCCGTTCTCGGGCAGGTCCGGGTACAGCACCGAGGTCATGCGGGATCTCCTTGCGGGTGAAGGGAGCGGGCGGCCCAGTTCAAGCGCGGCCCGGCGTTGTCGGTGAGCAGGGCGGCGGCCTCGTGCAGGGGGCAGGAGGCGTCACCGTCGCGGTCGGGCTCGATCTGCTCCGCCCGGCGCGCGGCGACGGTGAGCAGCTGCGCGAGGGCGGGAAAGAGGCCGCCGGGGACGTCGATGTCCTCCTGGAGCTCGCGCAGGATCGCGGCGAGCTCGCGGGCGTCGACGTCGTCGGCGCCCAGGTCGTCCTCGATCTGCTGGAGGGCGAGCTGGGCGATGCCGACGGAGGCGCGCACCCGGTCCAGCCGGGTGCGGGGGCGGCTGCCGGTCATCGGGTGGTGGACTTGGTGGTGGCGACCAGGGCGGCGACGGTCTCCCAGCCGTGATGCCAGGCGCCGTCCAGGTGGAAGGCCCCGTTGATGCCGAAGTCGGCGAGCTTGTAGAAGCCGCCCTTGCCGGTCTTGGTGGCGATCCTCTCCAGCAGACCCTTGCCGGGAACGCGTCGGTCCGCGGCGTAGTGGGTGCCGAAGGAGATGGCGAGCGCGGCCGCGGCCGCCGCCGGGTGGACCCGGATGCCGAGCGCACGGGCACCGGCCCCGGCCACGAGCGCCTGCGTGGCCGTATAGGTCAGGCAGTGATGCAGGCACGCCGAACGGCCGCCGGCCGTGCCGTGGGTGGTCTCCTGGCCGGTGGCCGGGTCCTTGAAGGTGACCGGGTGCTCGTCGGAGGCGCCCTTCACCCGGGCGCAGAAATCGTTCTGGACCCAAAAATCTCCGATCGCGCTCCCGGCGCGGGTCAGTCCGAGCAGGGCCGCGAAGACTGCGGGGCGATGCGTCATGCTGGATTTCTCCTGATCTCGATGGGTGAGGGAGCGGGCGGCCGGCTCTTTGCCGATGCTGCGGCCGCCCGGGTGTGGCCCCCGTCCCGGCCTGTGCGGCCGGGACGGGGCTCGCGCTACGCGGCCAGCCGGTGAGCGACGGGTGCCGAGGGCGCGAAGTAGCTGCTGGGGTCCACCGGGGTGCCGTCGAAGCACTCGATGCAACAGCCGAGCTTCTTGGAGAGGCAGAAGTAGAACCGCCGCCCGCAGTCGCCGCAGGTCTGGCGAGCTGCCATCGCCTTGTCCAGGGCCCACTCCTGAGCGAGCGTCGGCGTGCGCTTGGGCACCGCCAGGTCGACGCGGAGCAGGAAGCCGCGGGTCGGGTGCCGGCAGGACCACTGCGGGCGGGTCGCGCACAACCTGCACCGCAGGATCGCGACCGGTCCCTGATTGCTGCCGGGACTCAGCTGCATGTCCCGTAACTTCCGTCTGGTCACGAGCCCTTCGGGCACCGTGCCGCGGTCGAACTCCGGCAGCGCCGCGTCACTGCGCGGCACCCGGGTCACCTCGCGGCGGCGGCGGCGCCTCGTTCGGCGGCGCGGCATCACCGGCGCCAGGTGCCGGGCAGCCGGTCGGGGCGGTACGGGTGGCGGGGGCCGGGACGCTGCGGGCGGGGCCGGCCGATACGGCGGCGCGGGCGGGGGATGAGCACGATCGGTTCCTCCAGAGGTCGGTGCACAGCTCCGCACCCCGCCGACGTCGAACGTGTCGGCGGGGTGCGGAGCGGCGGGTGCCGGGTCAGGCGGGCGTGTGCGTGCGGTGCGCGCCGGGCGTGGTCGGTGCCGGCGTGGTGTGGCTCGGGCGCGGGTGCTGCGGCTGCTGGTCGGGGGCCCCTTGCAGGTGGGTGCCGATCAGGTAGCCGATCAGCAGTCCGCCGGTGCCGTAGACCTTGTGCCGGTTCGCCTTCCACCAGGTGGGCGGGGTCGGCTCCGTCAGCACGCCTATGACGGCCACGTGTTCTCCAATCGGTCGGGGACAGGTCGGGTGGTGCGTGAGGCCGGTCGGCCTGTCCGGCCCTCGCCCCGGCCCCGCGGTGGCGGGGAGGGGCGAGGACCAGGCGGAGCGACCGGGGGTCAGCGCTGGAGCGGGTGGACGTTGTCGGGTTCGTCGTCGAAGTCGTCGCCCGCCGGGGTGGGGGCGGGGAGCGTGGCGTGCAGGTGGAGCGCGGGACTGAACTGGTACTGCGGCGGGTGGTTGTGGACGATGGGCCGCAGGCTCAGGCCGCGCAGGGCGAAGATGCTGGCCAGGGCCCACATGAGGGCGGCGAGCCCGGTGGCGGCGGCGCGCCCTCCGGCCGGGGCGGTGGACCAGATCATGGCGAGGGTTCCGATGCCGAACAGCAGCCAGGCGATGCGGGCACCGGCGTTGCCGAAGAACCCGCCGACCAGGCCGAGCAGGCCGGTCAGCTGCCAGAACGCGTACAGGGCGGCCGGGGCGACGGCCAGGTGCGCAGCCTGGTCGGCGAGGAACACGCGGACGGGGTGGTCGACCGTGCCCCACAGGCCGCTGCCGTCGCCGCCGCTGGTGGCCGGGACGGCGGCCAGGCCCTTGAGCGCGGCGTCGGCGATGTCGCCAGCGGCGTCCAGCATCATGACGATGAGGCTGAGCCCGCCGAACAGCACGGCCGCCTTGATCCAGTTGGCGACCTCGTGCCAGCTGCTGTGCCGGACCTGGAAAACCTCCTCCCACCGCTGGTAGAGGAAGCCGCCCTCCTCCCACGACTCCTTCCACGCGGCGCGCAGCCACGCGAGCCGCCCGGTGCCGTTCTCGGGGGCCGGAGGCACGGGCGGCAGCTGGTTGAGGAGGTCGAGGAAGGACGGGTTGTCCTGGCCGTTGACGGGCTTGTCGTTGTGGGTCATGGCGTGGCTGCTCCTTCTGCGAAGGGATCGGTGAGCGGTGCGGGCTGGCCGGAGCCGGTCAGCGGATCTCGTTGCGGGTGCGGGCGAAGAACGCGCCGCGCGTGGTGCTGTTGTTGTGGATCTCGGTGTGGTGGGTGACCGGACCCTCGAAGACGTTCTTGGTGACGGCCGCGCGGGCCTTGCTGATCGCGCCGCCGATGGCGGTGGCGGCCATGGCCAGGCCCGCGAACGGCAGGGTGACCATGAGGACGCTGTTCAACGTGACGGAGGCCAGGCCCTGGAGCACGAGCCAGGCCCCGCAGCCGATGCCGGTGATCCCGGCGCCGACGCCGATGGAGGCCACCGCGATCCCGGCCGCCCAGGCCGGGACGATCCGGTGGTCCTCCTGCTTCACGGGCGGGGTGGTGCCGAAGGCCGGCGGCTCGGTCTCGTCGCGGAACGAGGTGGGGTGGTGGAGTACGGGCTTGGCCGCCCAGGCGTCGATCAGGCGGCGGGCTTCGGCCGCGGCCTCGGACTCGGGCATGCCGTGCTGGGTGTGCAGGGGGTCCATGGGGTGTTCTCCGATCACGCGGAAGGGGAGCGCCCTCCTGGCCGTGGTGGCCGGGAGGGCGCGTGGGGGAGGGGCGCGCGACGTCGAAGGGCGTCGCCGGAGCGTGTCCGGCGGCGCCATTCGGCGTTGCGTAGCAGGGGAGTTGAGGCTGGCGGGTGGGTAGGCACCGCACACGCGCTGCGGGCATCCTCGGACCAACAGGCGTCGGGAAGGGGCTGGGGTGGAGTTCGTCTTCCAGTGCGGGTGGTGCGACGGAGACAACTTCTTCGTGGGCAGGCAGGTCGGCTTCTGGGTCGACAAGTGGGAGGTGCCCTCGGAGTGGGACTGCCGCTTCTGCGACGGGCTCAACTACACGCCGGACCCGCCCTGGGAAGAGGCGTAGTCAGAAGCTGGAGATCAGTCCGGCGAACGAGGCGAGGCCGCTGTTGATGGCCGGGGCCAGGCCGGTCGCGGCGAGGGTGAAGCCGAACAGCGTGCAGGCCAGCGCGGAGCCGACGCGGACGTTGCCGCCCTTGATCAGGACGAAGACGATGATGCCCATCAGCACGGCGGCGGAGATGGAGAGGGCCACGGTGGTGGTGCTCCTTCGCATGGGTCGGGTGGGGCCGGCCGCGCTCGGGCAGGCCGGCCCCCGGGGTGGGTGGGTGTGATCAGGCGTCGGTGAGGCTCTTGATGGCCTCCAGCGCCTTGCGGGCAGAGACGACCTCCTGGCGACTGCCGCCCTTGGAGCCGCGGCCGCCGCCGCCCTTGCCGCCTCCGCCGCCACGGCGGCGGGAGCCGCCGTCGTCGCCGTCGTCTTCCTTGGGCTCGGGCCAGAACTCGCCGGGCCGCACGGGCTCGTTCCAGTCGAACCACAGGCCGCGCTTCTCCAGCTCACTGATCTCGTGGTCGGTGAGGTGGTTGACGTCGTCGGGGAACAGTTCGGCGAGGTCGGTGTCGAAGTCCGCGTACAGCGACCGCATGAGGACCGCGCGGCCGTTGTCCATGACCATGATGGCGACGCCACCGGTGGACACGCCGTTCTCCGGGTCGGCCTCGCCGCGCATGGCCCGCTCGATCGCGGACCCTTCCTGCTGGGCGTAGCGGGCCGGGATCGTCGGCACGTCGTACGCGTTCTCCATCGTGCCCTCCGCCGCCTTGCGGGTGGCACCGGGCGAACCCATGTTGAAGATGGACGGCCGGCTGTTCTGCCGCAGGTTGTCCTTCATCTCGGTGGAGAACCCGTTGTGCGCGAACGGCGACTGCCCGGCCGGGTTGAAGCCGATCCCGTACTTCAGGCCGGTGACCGTGAGGTCATCGCCGTCCTTCTGGATGAACTCGCCGAAGTCCCCGTCCTGCGCCGCGGTCATGAACTCGTCCGCGAACACGTTCAGCTGCCGGTAGGGGCAGCGGGCATCGCCCGGCTTGTAGTCGTGCGCCTCGCCATCGTGCGGCCAGGGCATCTCCGCCCGGATCTCGCACAGCGCCTTCGCCGCCCGCAGCGAGCGGGCCATCCACAGGGCGTTCGAGCCCTGCCGGTCGATGTACTTGCCCAGCGTGGACGTCTTCTCGTCCTTGCGGACGGTGGAGAGCCACACGACCTGCCCGGCGAGGGACATGGCGGCCATGTCGATCGCGAAGAACTGCGTCTTCCCCGACCGACTCACACCGAGGATCAGCCCGTGCCGGGCGGCGTTCTTGTCGTGCTGGAACACCATGTTCTTCACCGGCTGGCCGGTGATGGTGTACCCGCACACGTACATGCCCTTCGCGTCCGGGGTGAGCAGCTCCCGGGTGGCGGGGAAGATCGCGGACAGCGGGGGCTTGTCGAACGCGCTGATGAGGAACTCGATGCCGTCGATGAGGACGAACACGCAAGAGTCGTCCTCGGGCAGGCCCAGGCCGCGGCAGACCTTCGCCAGGTCGATACGCGGGGACGTGGTGGCGTCGGCCATCTTCGCCCGGTAGAAGGTGACCCCCCGGACGCCGTCGCGGGTCTTGTGGACCAGCTCGGAGCCGGGGGCCCCGCCCTTGGGCGAGCCGACCTTGTCCGTCCAGCGCTCCTGGTCGGTGGGGGCCTTGCGGCGCCGCTGGTTGGCGTCGGGGGTGATGTGGGCCTCCAGCCAGCCGGGGCCGCCCTGGCGGCCGGGCTGGATGGCGACCTCCGCCAGGACGACGTCGCCGGAATGCACGGCGAACGGTGCGGCGACGGCGGCCTCGGTCAGGCCGGTGATCGGCCGTCCGGTCTCCGAGGCGCGCAGCAGGATCGTCATGTCGTGCTGCTGGCCGGGGTGCCGGGTGGCCTTGACGATGTACGTACGGCCGGGCATCCCGGCCTGCTCCCACAGCATCCGCGCGTCGCGGGTGAGCAGGTCGGCTCCGTCGTCCTGGACGAGGGGCTCCTCGAAGACTTCGGCGGGCGCCGGCTGCGCGACGGGCGCGGCCAGCGCGGGGCGGTGACGGCGGCGGGCGTGCCGGGAGAAAGGCATCACCAGGTAGCCGGCCGCCGCCCATGTCGCGGCGAGCAGCCCGTCCATCCAGTACGGGCCGAAGCCGCCGGTGTGCCCGGCGGCGACATCGACGGCGGCGGCCAGGACCAGCGGGGACCACCGCAGGATCTTGCGTCCGGCGCCGGGCTCGTCGCTCTTGGCGGCGAGGAACCAGCCGCCGATCCCGGCCGCGCCGGCCAGCTGCACGACCTGGTTGACGGGACTGTCGGGGTAGATGTTCGGGGCCACGGCCAGCACGGGCGCGGCGAGGGTGTAGGCGAGGCGTTCGAGCGCGACGCTGCGCGGCGTGGTCACCGGCTTCTCCTTCGCAGAACAGCCGCGGGCGGCCCCGCAGAGTGCGGGGCCGCCCGTGGCGGGGTGGGTGGGGGAGTGGGGTCAGCGGTTGAAGAACCCGGGTCGGGGCGTCTTCTCCCGCCGGTTGGAGCGGATGTCGTCCAGCGCGCCGTAGAGCTTGGAGTGGGTGCGCTTGGTCTCGTGGGTGAGGTCGGCGGTCTCCTGCGCCGTCTCGTACAGCTTCTTGACCTGCACACCGGCGCCCCCGAGGGCGACACCGACGTTGCTGGTCAGCTCCACGAACTTCGGGTCGAGTTCGGCGTTGTCGACGTCGCGGGCCGCGTCCTCGGCACGCTTGGCGTTCCTGCGGACGCTGCGCACGAGCTCCTCCAGGCCGAGCCCGGCGTCATCCAGTGCGCGCCCGAGGGCGTCGAGCTTGGCCTGGACGGCCTTGTAGCGGTTGTCGCCGTCGGCCACGGCGGGTGCCGCGGCGCTGGGGCGGGGTGCGAGATCGCTGCTCATCAGCGGGTTTCCTCCCTCTGCTTAGTCGTGGTGGGCGGCGGCGGACACGTAGTTCAGGCCCGCGTCTTCCTTCGCGGCCATGTCCTCGCCGTACACGCGGGCGACCATCGCGGCCGCGAGCTTGGCGGCCTCCAGGGCCAGCCCGCACTCGGTCGCGCACCGCTCCGCCTGCTGCTTCATGCGGGCCGCGGAGTCGGCCAGGTCCGAGATCAGCTCGGCGACCTCGGTGGTGACGTTGTGGTCACCGACCAGGTCGGTGGCCATGTCCCGCAGGGCGTCGGCCACCTTGTCCAGGGCCTCCGCGAGGGCTTCGGCCCGCTCCTGGTCGGAGGCGGCCTGGATGGCGATGTTCGCCATCTCCACCAGGTAGTCGTCGAACGTGATGTCCGTGCGGTGCTGGGCGCCGAGGCCGCCCCCGCCGGACGGCCTGCTGACCTGCGAGCTGCTCACGCTGCTCCCTTCCGTGGCTGTCGGCCGACTGGTGCCGGGCCGTGCGGTGTGCTGCTCCGGCGCGGGCGGCAGGCCCCGCACGCCGGTCGTCAGGGCCCCGGGCGCGTCGGGGACGATGTCGGCGTCGACGATGTCGTCGCCGCCCGTGGCCCCGGTGCGCGGCGGGCGGGTGGGGCGGTCGGGCCACTCCACCGTCGGGGTGGAGTCCTCCTCGCCGAACGGGCTGTCCGCCGGACGGCCGCGCCGACCGGCACGCCCCGTACGACCGCGCCCCGTACGACCGGTGCGGCCGGTGCGGCGGGACCGTCCGCGCCGACCGGTGCCGCTGCTGGCGCCGGTGCGCCGGCGCCGGAACCGACGCCGCTTCTTCCCGCCGTCAGACGCCCCGTCACCGGCCGTGGAATCCGTCCCCGGCGTATCACCCGCCGTGCCGTCCTTCGCGGCGCCGGAGGCCCCGTCAGGGCCGTCCTTGGCGGTCTTGGCGTCCTTGCCGTCGGTGCCCTTGGCCTTGGAGTCCTTGTCCTTGTCCTTGGTCAGGTTCACCTTCTCGGTGCCGGCCGCCTTGGCGTCCTTCGCCTCCTGCGCGGCCTTCGCGTCGGCACGCCGCTTGTCGAAGCGGCGCTGGGCTTCCTCGCCGACGGCCTTGCCCAGCGTGGTGCGGCCCGGGTCGGCCGACGCCGCGGCTTCCCGCTTCGCCTTCCGAGCCTCAGCCCGCTGCGCCTTCTTGGCCCGGCGGTCCTCCCACGCCTGCTGCCGCTGCGCGCGGCCCTGGTCGCGGTCCTTGGACCGGTCCGCGACACCGGCGGAGTGCCCGGCGCTGCGCCGCTCCTGCCGCCCGGCCTGGCGGACCCCGGCGCGCTCCTGGCGGCCGCGGGCCCGCTCGGTACGGGCGCCGGACGACTGACTTGCCTTGTCGTCCTTCGAGTTGCCCCGCCCGGAGCTGCCAGAGCCCGTCTGAGAGCCTTTCGAGCCCCCGGACGAACCACTGGGCCCGGAACCGGCTGAACGGCCGCCAGAGCCCGACTGGGGGCCCTTCGTGCCGCCCTTGCCGCCACCGGTCCCGGACCCCGAACGGCTGCCAGGGCCGCCGGAGTTGGAGCCGCGCGAGCCGCCGGACCCCTTCGGCCCGGCACCCGAGTTGGTGCGGGACGGCCCGCTGCCGCCCCCGCCGCGCGAGGACCCGCCCCCGCCGCCGGCCTTCGAGCGGCCCTTGTCCGCACCCAGGCCGGAGGAAGACGACTTCGTGCGGTCGGCATCCGCCTTTCCGCGTGCCGCCGCCTTGTCGCCCTTCGCTTTCATCATCGCGGCGTGGAGCTTTCCGTTCTGCTCCATCATCGCGACTTCCTGCGCGGTGCGGCCCTCCAGCAGCGCCGCCTTCCGTGCTATTTCAGCCTCACGAAAAGGCGCTTCGCTTTCCTGGTTGTACCGCGCCGTTTCCAGCCGGAATTCCAACCAGTCACCGAGACGGTCAGCGAGAGAACGGGGCTGCTCGTATTCGCCTTCCTCGTATTCGCCTTCTTCTTCATCGGCTTCCGGCGCGGCAATTCCTTCGGAACGCAGCGCCGCAGCCGGGTTGGGAGCGGCCGGAATTGCGGGAAGTTCCATCGTGGTCTCCTCCGGGCTCTCCGGGGGAGCCGCCGGAATGTCTTCCGGCGGCGGAATGGTGTCGATGAAATCCGGGATCGACGGCAGCGTGTAGGTGGAATCGCCGCTCCACGGACCGTGGACCAGGGTTCCGCCGCCGGTGTCGTCGGACTCGTCGGACACGGGGCACCTCCCCTCCTGGGGACTTGACAGACAGTGGGGTCTCGTGTGCACGCGCGTGCACGTGCACGTGTGCACGCTTTACGCGCGCGAGGCCCCGCCGGAGTCCGGCGGGGCCTTCATGGGGTGACGCTCAGCTACGCGGGCCGTGCTGCTTCAGGACCGTGTCCGCGTACTGCATGAGGTGGTCGAACAACCGCGGGTCACCCGCCTGCCGCTTCTCCAGGACCAGCTTGAAGAGGCGGCAGACCAGCGTGAATGCGGTGACGACATCACCGCGTCCCGCTTTTACGTCCCGGCTGATTTCGGTTCGAGTAACGCGGAGCCAGAATTCCATCCGGCCGACTTCCCCGCGACTTTCGATCGCCTTGCGCTCTTCCTCTTGCAGCCAGCCGTTCCGCCCTTGGATCGAGCGTTCGACGCTGCTGAGGGGGCGCGTCACGCCGACTCCCTCTTACCGAGGTCGTAAATCGACGTGGGACCACCATAGCCGGAATTCTGGTTCTGCGCACCCTGCTGCGGCGGGGTGGGCGCGGCCTGGAGGGTCGGCGGGTTCTTCTTACGCTGCCTTTCGATCTCCTTTTCCTTCCTGTCCTTGGCCGTATTCACGACGGATTCGTCGTGGGCGCGGCGCTTGTAGGCGCTCTTTTCCAGGCCCTCGGTCAGGTTGTTGAGGTTCTTGAGCACGTTGCCGAGGGCCTTTTCGACGGGCATCGCGCGCAGCCGGGCGTGGTACCAGCGGTCGCCCTCCACGTTCGTGCCGCGCAGGTGCACGCGGGTCTCGAGCGCGAGGGTCTCCAGGTTCTTGCCGATGTCCAGCAGGACCCGCTGAACGTCGGCCAGGTACCGGGCGGTTGCCTCCGGGCTCTGCGCCACGTCGCGCAGGGGGGAGTAGTTCGGGTCGTTGCTGTTCATGCGAGAAGACCTCCAGGTCTCGGGGGTTGGGGAGGGGGAGTCCGTCCCCGAGGCTGTTGCGCGGGGTGGTGATCGGAACGATTTCGTCCGCGCCCCGCTCGGGGCGGGCGCGGGCGAGCGGCCTGCCGGCCGTGGCCGTCACCGGTCCGCGCTCACGCTCGGGAGCGTGGGCGCGGGCCGGTGGCGACCATGAGCGGCAGGGTTCTGCCAGGGGGCGAGCGCGTCGGCGCTCACCGGGCGCTCACCGAGGCGCTCGCCTACGCGCCCGGGGTGACCTCTTCGACCTGATCGCGCAGACGCTGAGCGGTCGGGCGGGAGACCGGGTTGCCGGTCGCGCCGTCCAGGCCCGCTTCGGTGAGCGCGTCGCGGATCTCCGTCCACTGCGGGCGGCGCCCGAGCTCGGTGTAGAGCAGACGGATACGAGCGTGGCGGCGCTCGGTCAGCGCCTCCGTCTCGCTGCGGGAAAGAGCGCCGTCCGCTCGCTGAGCGTCGTCGTCCTCCGTGGCGCGCTCACCCTCGTGAGCGCCGGAGGTGAGCGCCGGGCGCTCACGCTCGCCGTCCGTCTCCCCGGGGGCGAGCGCGCTCACGTCGGGGTGAGCGCGCGCGCTCTCCTCCAGCCGCTCGACCGTGAGCGCGTCCTCGGGGGTGAGCGTGTCGGCGAGCGCGGCGGGCGCGCTGCCGAGCTTGAGCGCCATCCTCTGCTCCAGCGGCGCCTTCCACCGCCACAGCAGACCGAACTCCTCGCGCAACTGCGCTCGCAGCCAGGTCTCCTGCTGGAGGCGGGTGAGCGCCTCCTCGTAGGACGTGATCTCCCACAGGATCATCCGGCGGCGAAGGCGGGCGGTCGGGATGGGAGCGAGGATCCAGCGGGAGCGGCGCACCGTCTCCATCCGCTTCTTGCCGGTGACCGCGCCGATCCGCGTGCCGTACACGTGCGAGGCGATCTCGGAGAAGATCACCCACAGCAGCGTGAGGGCGGCGTGCCCGATACGGCCTCCGGGGGTGGAGGACGCCTGCCAGTTCAGGTAGACGGTCACCGCCGTCAGCGCGCGGGGCACCCAGCGGATCCAGCGGAGTTCCATGCCCATCCGGATGAGGATGAGGTTGGCTCCGGTGAAGGCGGGGATCGCGACGTCGATGCCGACGGGCAGCAGCCACGGCCAGTCCCAGCCCCAGCTGGCGGCCTTGGTCTCCAGCGCGGTGTAGGAGGAGAGCAGCCCGAGGGTGGAGACGACCGCGGCCGCCAGGACGATCCCGACGACCAGCACCAGCTCCTGCCCGGACAGCGGCGGCACCCCGCCGGCGGGCCGGGCCTCGTCGCGGGCCTTGCGCCGCTTGGCGCGCGACTCGGTCCGGATCTCCCGGCGCCGCGCCCGCTGCACGGTGCGCTGCGTCGCCGCCTCGAGGACCCGCTCGCCCTCGGCTCGGGCCAACGCCGCGGCGGCCTGGTCGGCCGTGGCCTGCGCCGCCGCCTCCCGGGCCGTCTCCGCGTCGGCTTCGGCCTGCTCGCGCAGCCGGGCGACGTCCCTGTCGGCGGCCGCCCGCAGCTCCTCAGCGGTGGACCGGGCGTCGGCCAGGGCGCGGTCGGCGTCGGCCCGAAGGCCGGCGGCGACCTTCTCGGCTCCGGTCCGTACCTGCGCGGCCTGGCCGTCCGCGCTCTCGCGCATCCGGTCGGCCTCGCCCCGCGCCCGCTCCAGCACCTGTTCGGCGTCGGTCGTCGCACGGGTACGGGTCTCAGCTGCGGTGCGCTCCGCGCCAGCCAGCAGCTCGGTGCGCTGCGTCTCCGCGTCGGCGAGGGCCTTCGCGGCGGCCTGCGCGGCCTCGGTGCGGACCTGCTCCGCCTGCGCGGCCGCCGTGGTGGTGACCTCCTGCGCCTGGCGGTGCGCGTCGGCGAGCAGCTGCTCCACCGTCACCTTGGCGTCGGCGAGGACCCGGTCGGCCTCACCGGCCGCCGTCGCCGTGACGGTGTTGGCCTGGCGGTGCGCGTC
Organism: Streptomyces sp. NPDC058650; assembly: GCF_042717315.1. NCBI lineage: Bacteria > Bacillati > Actinomycetota > Actinomycetes > Kitasatosporales > Streptomycetaceae > Streptomyces > Streptomyces sp. NPDC058650. The sequence continues at coordinate 23,919 of NZ_JBHXRL010000033.1, read as the reverse complement.
GGCGAGCAGCTGCTCCGCCGTCGCGTCGGCGGCGGCGCGGACCTGGTCGGCGTCGGCGGCTGCCGTGGTGGCGGCCTCCGTACGGACCCGGTCGGCGTCCGTCGCGGCGACGGCCAGGAGGCGGGACTGCTCTGCGGTGGCGGCCTCGGTGATCGAGGCCGCCTCGGTGCGGGCAGCGTCCAGCAGCTCGGTGGCGCGGGCCTCGCCGTCGGCGAGGATCCGCGCGACGTCGGCGGCGGCCTGGTCCCGAAGGTCGGCGGCGCGGTCGGCGGCGTCGGCCATAACCGGGTCGGCCTCCGGGAACACCAGCGGCACCGTCTCCTCGGGAGCGGCGGCCTGGGCGGGGATGGAAGCCGGCACGGCCGGTGCCTTGGCGCGCCCGTTGCGGGGCTTCGTCGCCGCGGGCTGGCGCCGGCGGCGGGTGGCGGGCTTGGTGGCCACGGGGTGTCCTCTCTTCCGGGCGCCTCCGTACAGAAGGGGCACCGTGGATCTGCGGCGGTGGGTAGGGTCGTGAGCAGGCCCTCCGGGGCCCCGGCAGCGTGAATGCCGGGGACTCGGAGGGCCGTTGTGCTGGGGCGGTCAGCGCCGGGCGGGCAACGTGGCTGCCTCCGGCACGAGGTGCTGGCGCAGCCAGGCGACGGCGGCCGGGGTCATCGCCCCGGTGTTCGTCTCGCTCAGCGGCGCGGTGTCGATGTCGTGCATCGCGTCGGCCGCCGGGAGCGGCCGCATGTAGTCGGGGTCGATCCCGGCGCGGTAGCTGAGGCTGCCCAGCTCGGTCAGGTCGTAGAGGACCTTGCCGGTGTCGACGTGCCGCCAGGAGCGCTCCACCCGGCCGACGAACGTGTGGCCGGTCTGGCCGAGCCAGAACCGTTCGACGTTGCGGAACAGGACGATGTCGCCCTTGATGTAGGTGACGGCCGGTCGGACGGTCTGCGTCTGCTGCTGCGCCATGTGCTCTCCTCTTATCTCGTGGTCCGGGCTGTCCGGCTCCCCGTCACCGCCCGACCCGGCCGCGAGGGTGCGGCGGCCGGTGCGGGCGGATCAGGCAGCTGGCAGTCGGTTCACCGCGAGTCGGTGGTGACTTCGTCCTCGGTGGGGAAGTTGTGGCGGCCGTCGTCCATGCGGACGGTGAGGTGGCCGCCGGTGTGGACCTCTTCGACGGTTCCCTGGGCCCCGGCCTGGTGCCGAGTGCCGAGGGCCTCGATGTCGGTGGTGAGCGTGACGCGATCTCCGCGCATGGCCATCCCTTCGTGGTCCGGACTCTCCGGCTCCCAGTCACCGCCCGACCCGGCCGCCGGGGTGCGGCGGTCGGTGCGGGCGGATCAGGCAGCCGTCAGGCCGTGGCCGCGGCGAGGGGGCGGTGCGGGGCGATGATCTGGCCGTCGGGCAGCAGCTCGCCGGTGTCGTCGAAGAGCACCAGGGCGTTGCACAACAGGCTCCAGCCCTGCTCCGGGTGGGCCGCCACGACCTGCGCGGCCTCGCGGTCCGGGCTGGCGGCCGACGGGCACTTCGGCGTGTGCGTGCACAGCGAGCCCGGCATCTGGGAGGCGCCGGTGGGGGTCGTCGCGGTGTCGAGCTGGGGGCTGCGTTCCATGGGGCTCTCCTGCGGGGAGGAAGGCGGTCCCGGGATTGTTCCGGGCTGGAGACGTGCGAAAAGGCCGGCGGCCCGTCGTGCGGACAGCCGTGGTGCGGCAGTGCTGTGGGACGGGCCGGAAGTTGCCCGACGCTCCCGTCAGGCGGTGCGGTTGCGGGCGGCGCGGCGCTTGAGGGAGCGGCGTTCCTTCTCGGACAGCCCGCCGAACACGCCGTAGTTCTCGCCCCGCTCCAGCGCGCCCTGGAGGCAGGACTCCATCAGCGGGCAGCGACGGCAGACAGCCTTCGCTTCCTCCTCCTGGAGAAGCGCCGGGCCGGTGTCCCCGATCGGGAAGAACAGCTCGGGGTCCTCGTCGGCGCAGAGCGCACGGGGGGCCTCGGTGTCGCTCGTGGCGACGGCTCCGTAGTAGGGGGTGCGTACGATGGTGCTGTTCATCAGGGCCTCCCAGAAGGTCCGTACGACAGCCCCGGGGGTGCATCCCTGGGGCTGTTTGCGTGGTGGCGGCCGGACGGCCGGAGCGAAGGTGAGCTCCCGACGCTCTCCGCCGGCCCCGCCCGTGTGGGCGCGGGGACGACGGGCAATGCCGGGGGATCGGTCAGCGGCGGTTGTTCTCCGACCGCTGGTTCTGTTCCTGGTTCTTGCGCGAGAGCTCAGCGCGCTCCGCGTCGGTCAGGCTCGTGATGGCGTTCACCGGGTCGCCCCCATCTGCGCGAGGGTGCGGCGGGCGCGGCGGCCGGCCTTCGCGGCGCGGGAGTCGCCGTCGGCCACCAGGTGGCGGACCAGCTGGTGGAACTGGTCGGTCTCGTCGCGCTCCGGGCCCTTCTGGTTGTCGGCGTCCTCCATGTCGTCGTAGAGGCCGTTCGACGGGGCGGGGATGGTGCGTGTCATGCTGGGCATCAGGTCCTCCGAGTCAGGTCCTGGACAGTCCGAGGGCTGCAATCCCAAGGGCTGTCGCGATCACTCCCCATTTGGGGAGTCGACTGCTGTACGAGCAGCCACGGCCCCGGCCGCCCCCTCTTGAAGCGGGGCGGCCGGGGCCGTGGTCGTTCGTCTCGGTGTGCGAGTCAGGCGGCTGACGGGGCCAGCCTCTTCCGGGCGTACTGCTCGCCCAGCTCGGCCTGCCGCCGGTCGTGCGCCTTCACGTCCTGCGGCATCAGCGGAAGGGCGGGGCCGCGGAACTCTGAGAGCGTGTCGGCCTCCCGCTCGCGGCACTGGTTGTTCGCCGTCTCGACAGCCTCGCCGCCGTGCTTGGCCCACTGCTCACCGCGCGCCGCCCGCTGCTGAGCGTGCTGCCGTCCGGCGCGCGCGTCCTGGCGGGCCAGGAGCTCATTGGCCTCACGGCGGTTGGGCGTCTTCACGACCACCTGTGCGAAGCGGCGCGCCAGGCGCTCGCCGTCCGTGCAGTGCTGGCCCTTCGTGCAGTCCCTGCATCCCTTGCGGTGAGCGAGGTAGGACTGGCGCGCCGAATCCAGCGTGATCTCCGCTGCGATCCGGGAGACCGGAGCGGCCGGGGCCGGGAGAGGCTTGTAGAACTGCTGAGCAGCGCGCCGGTTGTCCTGCGGCATCGCGTCGCGCAGCAGACGGTTCTGCTCGGACTGCCACCGCCGGACGTCGATGTCGATTTCCACGACCTGGTCGGTGCCGGGGCAGAGGGTGTGCTTCTGGCCTTCCGCGACCTTGTCGGAGACGCAGTGCTCGCGGATCTTGAGGACCTTGTTGCCCATGATCCGGCGCCAGGTGCGGCAGTCGGGGCAGGCGATCGACTTCACTTCGGCCGGACGGACGTTGTAGTCCTCCGGGGCCATGGTGCTGAGCAGCAGGGGCGCACGGCGGTTGGTGTTCTTGGTCCGGACGCGGCCGGGACGAATGCGGGGCATCGAATCCTCCTGACGATGATGTGGGTGCGGGTGCTGCCTTCTCCGCCGCGCCAGGCCGGCCTTTCGGCTGGTGGTCCTGGCGGACAGACAGCGCAGCAGCGCCGTCGGGGTGGATCAGGTGGAGCTATTCGGTACAGGCGCCCGTGGCCGGGGGAGCTCGGCTCACCCCACTGCCGCAGCCTCCGAAGAGGCGGTGACTCCTGCTGTTGATCTTTGGTGCGGTCAAGCATGCGGGCTTTAGCTAGTAGACTTAGATTGACTACTCAATGCCCGACGCAATGAAGCATGCACGCTGCGCGACGCGGGGTCAAGCCCCTTCGGCTAGATTGACTAGTCATTCCTGGGCATGTAGACATCTCCCATGGCAGTCAGCGGCAGGGCCCGAGCCCTCTACCAGCGCATCGCGGACAAACTCCGTGCTCAGATCACCGATGGGACGCTGGTTCCTGGTGACCGGCTGCCGACCGAGGCGGAGATCGCCTCCGAGTGGGACACGACCCGTTCGACTGCCGTGCAGGGTCTGAAACTGCTGGTCAACGAAGGTCTGATCATCAGCGACCGCCCGCGGGGGTACTTCGTTCGCAGCCGGCGTCCAATGGTCTATCGGCCGCAGGGCGAATTCCGAAAGCGACCGCTGTCCCCTGAGATGGACCAGTTCCTCACGCAGATGTCCGAGGAGGGGCGCGAGGCCAGCCAGCACATCGAGGTGCAGGTCGAAGCGCCGTCTCGGCAAGTGCGCGAGCGTCTCCACCTGGATGAGGGAGAGCTGGTTGTCGTCCGGCGCCGTGTGCGCTTCGTTGACGGAGTCCCCTACAACACGAACGACTCGCACTTCCCGCTCGCGCTGGTCCAGAGCAGCGAGATCATGAACCCGGACGACATCGCCCGCGGTGCGAACGTCGTCTTGTCGGAGCTCGGATACGAGCAGGTCCGCGCACTGGACGAGATCCAGGTGCGGATGCCGACTCCCGAGGAAGCCGACCGTCTGCAGCTCGGTCCTGGAACGCCCGTGGCAGTCCATCTGTGCACTGGGTTCACCAAAGACGGCAGGCCGGTCCGCGCTGTGGTCAATGTGCTGCCCGGCGACCGACACGTCATCACCTACGAGCGCAGCCGCCCCCAGTTCGATGCCGCACCGATAATCCGCCAGGCTGTTGCCGCAGACCTGCGCACGGTCATTGACCTGTGGGAACACGCTGCCTCGTGGCTCGGCGAGCGAGGCATCGATCAGTGGCAGTACCCGCCGCGCGAAGACCGCATCAAGGCCAACATCGCGGCCGGCGAGTGCTGGATCGTCGAAGCCGACGGCGCGCCCGTAGCGACCATCACGGTCGATGAGCACGCAGACTCGGATTTCTGGAGTCCCGATGAGGCTGCCGAGCCGGCGCTCTACGTGCACCGCATGGTCGTGCGCCGCGATGTGTCGGGGCTGGACCTCGGCTCGGCCATGCTCGACTGGGCGGGCCAGCACGCTACGAGCCAGGGCAAGCAGCTGCTCCGCCTGGACGCCTGGCGCACCAACGAGGGGCTGCAGAAGTACTACACCGACCGAGGCTTCAAGCACGTTCGGACCGTCGAAGCCGCCGACCGAAGCAGCGGTGCCCTGTTCCAGCGTCCCTCCAGCTACAGCCGTAAGACCGGGCCGCAGCTCGCCGTTGTTCCGGCCGAAAGCAAGCACTGACTCAACCCCCTCGCTGGACTCGAGAACCCGACGATTCGGTTCTAGTCCCGGGGAGCTGCAAGTTCCAGATCTGACATGTGGCCGGGTGAACTGGCCACATCAGCCACAGGATTGGGGCGGGATGGCACAGAAACCGAGGGAGCTGACGCCCTGGGTGTCCCCCCTGCACAACTGGGGCTACCAGCTGCGCGAGCTGCGGAATTCGCGGGGTCTCAGCCTCCGCGAACTCTCGAAGCCGACCCGCATCGACCACGCTCACCTGGGGCGATTCGAACGAGCGGAGCGCATGGCCGACCGCACCCAGGCGGCGCTCCTGGACGATGCCCTGGGCGCTAGCGGGATGCTGCTCCGCCTCTGGGAGCAGATCGGTGACGAGCGTGGCCATGTGGCCAATCCACCCGTTCATGTGGCCAACTCGGCGGTCAGCCTGGCCTTGACGGCAGCAGACCAGGCAGCGTCGGACGGTGAGGGGATCTCGGTCCCGTGTCGTCTACGCGATGGGTCGGTGGTTTGGGTGGCTCTGGAACGGCGTGCACTGCTGCGCGCGGGGGTGGGGTTGGGAGCCGCTGCGGCGGTAGGCATGGGTTCGCCGGCGGCCGCGGACTCGGACGGCGTGCCGAGCCTGGTCCGCAAGGCGCGGGCCGCGTCGGCGTACGGCTCGACACCGGTGGAGCACCTGCGCCGCGCCCGTCGCCACCTGATCGACGGCGACAACCTGCTCGGGCCGCGCCACGCTCTCAAGACCACGCGCGACTACATCGACGTCATCCAGCAGCTGCGGCGGGAGGCGAAGGGCACCGACCGGCACGACCTGATGGAGCTCCAGACGCAGTACGGGGAGTTCCTGTCCTGGCTCCACCAGGACCTGGGCAACCCGGATGCCGCGTCGTACTGGCTCGACAGGGCAATGCAGTGGTCGTACACGGTCGGCGACACCGACCTGACCACCTACGTCATGGCCCGCAAGGCCCAACTGGCCGGTGACACCGCCGACCTGGTCGACGTCGTCGACCTGGCCGAAGCCGCCCAGCGGATGGCCCGGCCCCGCAGCCGACTCGCCGCCGTGGCCCGCACCTACGAGGCGTACGGACACGCCCTGCGCGGCGACGCCGACGACAGCGAGCGCGCCATCGACTCCGTGCGCAACGCCCTGGACGGCATCGGCTCCGACCCCACCCCGTGGGGCGTGTGGCTGAACGCCTCGTACGTAGAGGTCCACCGCGCGCAGGGCCTGGAGGCCCTCGGCAAGCACGACCAGGCCGCCGACGCCTTCGCCGACGCCATCCGGCTGATGCCCGACGACTACCACCGCGACCGCGGGGTCTACATGGCGCGGCAGGCCGTAGCCCTGGCCGGCGCCCGCGATCCCGAGCGGGCCGCGACGGTCGGCATGCACGCGCTGACCGTCGCCGCCGACACCGGCTCCGGCCGCATCACCAACGAGCTCGCCCGGCTCGACACCGCCCTGATCCCCTGGCAGCGCGAGGCCCTGGTTTCCGAGTTCCGCGCCGCTTTCGACTCCACCCTCGCCCACGAGACAGAAACGGAAGCCTGAGCAGATGACTGCCCGCCCGTACGTCGTGCTGTCGGCCGCCATGTCGGTCGACGGCTACCTGGACGACACCAGCCCCGAGCGGCTGCGCCTGTCCAACGCCGCCGACTTCGACCGCGTCGACCAGGTCCGCGCGGAGTCCGACGCCATCCTGATCGGCGCGAACACCATGCGCCAGGACAACCCACGCCTGTTGGTCAACAGCGACGAACGCCGTGCTCAGCGCGTCGCCGACGGCAAGCCGGCCTACCCGCTCAAGGTCACGGTCACCCGCACCGGCGACCTCGCCGCGGACCTGAAGTTCTGGCACCACGGCGGCAACAAGCTCGTCATCACCGTGGACGACGCGGTGGAAAAGGTGCGCGCGACGCTCGGGGACCTCGCCGACGTCGTCAGCGTCGGGCCGGACCTCGACTGGGGCCTGGTCCTCGATGAGCTCGGGCGCCGCGGCGTCAGGCAGCTGATGGTGGAGGGCGGCGGCACGATCCACACCCAGCTCATGGCGCAGGACCTCGCCGACGAAGTGCACTTGGCCATCGCGCCGCTGCTGGTCGGCCAGCCGGAGGCCGCTCGGTTTCTCGGGGCCGCCGACTACCCGGGCGGGTCGACCGCGCGGATGCAGGTCCTCGAGGTCCGCGCGATCAACGACGTCGTCTTCGTCCGCTACGCCCCGAAGGGACGCGCCTGATGTACGCGCCCGACCGAGACCAGGACCTGCGCTGGATGAACCGCGCGATCAACCTTGCCGCGCTGTGCCCGCCGGCCGCAGGGGCCTACTCGGTCGGCGCGGTCATCGTCGGCGAGGACGGCAGCGAGCTCGCGTCCGGCTACTCCCGGCAGGCCGATCCGCACGAGCACGCGGAAGAGGCCGCGCTCGCGAAGCTGCCTGCGGATGACCCGCGACTTGCCGGGGCGACGCTCTACAGCACGTTGGAGCCCTGCTCTCAGCGGCACTCGCCGCGTACCCCGTGCGCTCAGCGCATCTTGGCCGCTGGGATTCCGCGGGTGGTCATCGCCTGGCGGGAGCCGAGCCTGTTCGTCGACGACTGCGTCGGCTACGAGCAGCTGGCGGAGGCCGGAGTCGCGGTCGTGGAACTGCACGAGCTAGCCGCGGCCGCGAAGTCGGCCAACGCGCACCTGGGGGACCTTGCATGACGGAGCAGGGGTACGTGATCGGATTGCCCGGCAGCGGAGCCGTGAAGATCGGCACCGTCGCGCCGTCTTGCAGGGGACCGCGCAGGGCGGGGACGAGGGGGGTGACATTCGCTGGTGACATCCAAATGTCACCCCCGAATGTCACCAGACACCGCGTCAGATCACGTGCCACACTCGCCGCGTTCGTTCCCCTTCCCGCGTGGCGGGACGGTTCACGGACTCGCTTCCCGCCAGGCGGGAGCGTCAGGGTTACGAGTCGGCGAGCGCTGGAACTGCCGCTCGAAATCTGTTCCGATTCAAGGGCACCAAGGGGTTCTACCTGCACGTTCTCACGTCAGGAGCGGGACGGTCATCGCCGAAGGGAGGGGAGTCAGGTGGAGCCGGTCGGTATCTCGTACGGCAACACGCTCGTTCTCGTTAGCGAAGATCACCGGGGCCGTGTATCTTTTTGTCAATCATTCCCTACGGTGGAGGTCTCGATGTCTGATCCGCTGAGGCGAATTGACGCCCTGGTGGAGGAGGACAACTCCCTCCCCGCGCTCCAGGTCCGGCGGCAGCTTCGGCTCGCCGCCGGCCTCACGCAGACCGAAGTCGCTGAGGCCATCGGCGTCAAGCGCCTTGCGATCGCCCGCTGGGAGGCCGGGGCCACCCAGCCTCACCGCGGGAACCGTCGCGCGTACGCGCACCTTCTTCGGAAGCTGGCAGAGAAGTACCCGGACGCTGCCATCGAGGGAGCGTCCGATGAGCGATGACTTCATGGTCTCGGCCGTTTCCGGGGTCGCCGACTCCGCCTTCGGTATCGAGGGGGTCGGGATGACCTAGGTCATCGGCCGCGCGCGCCAAAAGAGTGGACTGGTAATCCACTCCGGCCTCGCGCGGCCCGTCAGCGCCGATCACTAGGTCGGCTGCCTGGTCCCGGTTGGCGCCGGTTCCAGGCTCCAGCTCACTGAGCTGGATTTTCTCTCGTAGTACCCCGCCTTGGTAAGCGGGTTCGCACCACCGGTCCGCGAGGACCGAGCAGTACCGCAGTCGCCCCTGGCAGGGGGCTTCCGCTCGCTCCACCGGCCCTTGGCAGGGCCACCGAAGCTCCATCAGAACGACCAGCCCGAGGGCTGTCCGCATCACCCGTCCGAGTCGCCACAAGGAAGCAAGGGAGCCGCCTCTGGTTCTTCGTCCGGTGCCCGCTCCTCACGGAGGGGGCGCCCACACATCCACACGAACGGACAGCCCAGCCCCGCTAGGGGCTCGGTCGGTCCACGCATATGGAAGTTGGTCTCTTCATAGTGCCCGATCTCGTGTCCCTCTGTCAGCTTGGCTCTGCCCGATTCACCCCGGTTCAGGTCCGGCGATCGTCCCGTGTGACGGGATTCGCGCCCGGCTTCTCCCCTTCCGAGCGGTTCGTACAGGAAGTGGGTCTTCCGGTAGGAAGCTACAAGCGCGGGGCTTTCGGGATGGGCTCGCGGGGTGCAGCCGTGACGTCCACCGCCCCGTTGAACGGCTCTCGCCGTTCCGCTCTCGTTGTCCACAGGCCCGCCGTTGATCTCCGGACTCTGTCCACAGGGGAAATCTCCGAGGCTGCTCGGATGATCGTTCGCGCCTGCCCGCCCATGCCCGCGCACCGCTCTGTCGCGGTGGTGGGCCGATGAGCGCCATGACGGCACCGGCCGTCGTGGTGATCCCGTCCCCGCGCACGTCCGGCTCGCCGGTCGACGGCGCGGTCGCTGTACTGCCCGGCTTGTTCGTGCCGGAGGCGTCCCAGTGGCTGACGACGTCGACAGGCCGGATCGCGCTGGACGGCTACTCCTGGATGCAGGCGGTCCACTGGGTCGCCGGGTCCGGGCTGTACCTGCCGCGTCGGCACCGGTCTCACGGGCCGCGCTCGTTCGGGCCGACGACGGTGCGCGTCGCCCAGGAGCTCGCGGAGCTGTTCCCGTGCCGTCCGGGGATCGAGTACCTGGTGCGCCGCACCGGGCTGTCGGAGCGGAGCGTGGAGTACCACCTGGGGATGCTGCGGGAGGCCGGGCTGCTTGCGTACGTCGTGCGGGGCACCCGGATCCGCGGTGAGAAGGCGCAGGCGTCGGAGTTCGCGCGGATGGTGCCGCCCGAGTTCGACGTCGCGCTGGGCATCCGCACGGCCGGTGAGGGTTCCGGTCGGCGGATGACGGGGATCGCGGAGGCCGGCCGGGAGCTGATGACGACGCTGGCGACCAAGGCGGCCCGGAAGGTGCGCAAGCGGCGGGCGAAGTCGTCCTCGAGGACGTCGGCGAAGGGTGCCCGGAAGCCCGCTGACCAGGGTGCTGTGACGCCTGTTTCGGATGAGGTCCGTTGCACCCCAATGGTGGGTAGTTCCCGCAGTGCTTTTTCTGCGGGAACTACCTCTCTTCCCCCTGAGAACAAGCTCGCAAGCGGGCAGAGCGATTCCCCCACCCCGAAGAAGGTCAAGCGCGGCAGCCGGAAGCTGAACGCGGTCGGGCGCCGTTTCCAGCTGGCCTCGGAGCTGATCCGCCAGGTGCCGTGGATGGGCCGCGCTGCGGTGCCCCGGATCGCCTGGATCCTCAAGGACGTCTCGGACGCGGGCTGGACGGCCGACCAGGTGATCGCGTTCCTGGACTGCGGCGACGCCCCCGGCACCGTGCACCGGCCGTCGGGGTTCCTCGCCGGACGCCTGGCCAGTGCGGTGGCGCTGTGGCCGACCGAAGAGGGCCGTCAGCGCGCTGTTCAGGCGTACCGGGACTCTCGCCGCGCTGAGAAGGCCCGCCACCAGGAGTGGGAGGGCGCCTGGACGCCGCCGAGCAGTGAGTCGGTCCGCCGCCTGGTCGCCGACGCGTTCACCCCCCAGCAGCAGCACGAGGAGCCGGTCGAGATGCAGCCCGCGCTGAACGGGATCGAGGACCTGAGCCCGGAGGACCTGGCGGACATGCGGGCGACGGGGATGGGCGAGTTCATGGCGGGCGACACCACGCTCATCATGACCACGTTCGACACCCTCGGCCCGGCCGCCGCCGTGCACATCTACGGCGCTGACCTGGTGCAGCGCGCTCGCAAGCTGGCGAGCAGCAGCTCGCTGATGACCGTCGGACGCCGGTAGGAGGCCGTGATGACCCAGACCCTCAACACCACCGTCAGCAGCAGCGAGGAGCCGGCCCCGGAGCTGTCCGGCGTCGACCTGGCCCGGGTTGCGCTGCACCAGGCGCGCGAGGCCGCGAAGGCCCGCGGTGAGGCCGGCACCCGCAAGGCGAAGCGCCGTACCCGCACCACCACGGTCCGGGGTGATGGCCGGGAGCCGACCGGGTTCGCCGCCGTGCTCCAGGGCCTGATGGCCGACCGGGCCTGGGACGTCCCGGCCGCCGGCGGAAGCATCCTGGACCAGTGGCCGGACATCGCGGCCGCCCTCTCGCCGAAGCTGGCCACGCACGTGAAGGCGGTGGCGTTCCACTCCGAGACGGGGCAGCTGGACCTGTGCCCGGACTCGTCGGCGTACGCGACGCAGCTGCGGCTGATCAGCTCCCGGATCGTCACCGCGGCGAACGACGCGGCCGGCACCCAGGCGGTGCGCACGGTCCGGGTCCTGGCCGTCGGCGCTCCGACCCCGGCGCCGCGCGAGACGGTCACCGCCCCGGCAGCCGCGGCTGCGCCCCAGACGCCGGTGAAGACCCGCGACATGGCCCCGCCCGGCTTCCACCAGGCGCTCGCCGCCCACCAGGCCGTCCCGCGCGTCCAGCACGTCCACTCGGGCGTCACCGAGGCGATCGAGCGGCAGACCAGGGCGATGCGCGAGCTCAGCCGCCGGGCCTTTCCCGACCCGGACCCTGATCCGGACGATGCGCCGGCCCCGATCGACGGTGCCCGTATGCAGCGCCGCCGTCAGGCCGCAGTCACCGAGGCCGCCGCGTTGCGCCGGGCCCGTGCTGAGAAAGCCGGCCGCCCGATGGCCGCACCGCATCAGCTGGCGCGGACCGCGTGATCCCGCAGCCGGCTGCCCAACCCGACCGTTTTGCTCATGTGCCGTTGAAGAAGGAGACCGCCGTGCAGCCCACATCCCCTCTGGTGCCGGATCAGCTGAGCCGGGAGCGCGCGCGTACTGCTGTTCGTGCAGTCCTGAACGGCCCCGCCTTGGCGGGCGAGCTCGATGCCGTACGGCTCGCCGCAGTGGTCTTGCAGGCCCTGATCCCATCGGGGGAGAGGTCGGTGACGCTGCGCTCGCAGAGCTTGGGGGAGTGGGCCGGGGTGTCCCTCTCGCATGTGGCGTCGCTCGTGATTCCCGGGCTGCGCCGGGCGGCTTGGCACACCGTTCCGGGCGGGGACCCGGGCCTTGTGTTCACGTCGCCCACCGAGGCCGCCCCGGACGGAGCCCTGCGGCCTGTGGTGTCTGCGCTCTTCGCGCCGGGCGCCGGGTTGATGAGGACGCGCACAGGACGCGGAGCGGCCACTGACCGGCTTGCGTTCCTGCTGCTGCTCCTGGAGACCTCGGCAACGGGCGAGGTGTCGCTGATCGACGGCCCAGTCGACAGCCAGCGCGGCCGTATCTCCGCGACGATCGCGGCTCTCCTGGGGTGCGGCCTGCCGGGCGCATCGAAGGTCGCAGACCGGCTGGAGGCGATGGACCTGGTAGAGCGGCGGCGGGAGGAGACCGCTTCCGGCCTGTATCAGGGAACCCGCCTGTTCATCCCCGCAGCCCGCCAGTAGGCGCTGCGGCCAAGCCAGGCCGGCCGCCAGGGCGGGCCAGCCTGGCTTGGCCGCCCGGTCAGCGCTTCCAGCGGACGAAGAGCTGCTCCCCGGGCCCGGGGTCGATGCCGAACGGCAGGCTGAGCGGGGCCAGGTCCAGCTTCTCCTGCGGGGCCAGGGGTGTGAAGCCGCGCTGCTGGTAGAAGCGGTCCAGGCCGGAGTCGACGGGGAACTGGCCGTAGAACAGGAGCAGGTCGAGCTGTTCGTAGACCTGCACGGTGCGCTTGAGCAGGTGGGTGGCCCACCCGGCACCGCGGGCCTTCTCCGTGACGCTGAGGCCGGCCAGCTTGGCCAGGGCGATGGGAATGGACATCAGCTGCTCAGGAGGAAATCCCTGCTGCTGGGCGCCGTTCATGATGGGCATCGGCGGCATCGAGTACGCCGCGCCGACGATGTCGCCGGCCTTGTCCTCCGCGACCAGGACCAGGGACAGCCCGGGGATCGCGTCGAGGTACGTCCTCTGCACCAGCAACGGCGTCATCGCCCTGATCCACGCCTCCTGGCCGGTCAGCCCTGCGCACAGCGCCACGGCGAGCTCGCCGCCGAACTGGTCGGCCGCTGGCTGGTCCAGCCGTGCCCCCGCGGCGGCCATCAGGTCCTGCACGGCGTCGGCCTCGCCCGCCTGGGCAAGCCGGATGCGCCCTCCCTCGGGGCCTTGCCAGCCCTCGATGACGCGCTTGGCGGTCACAGGCTGCGGCGGGGTGGAGCCGCCGCGCGTCTTCCCTCGTTTGGCCATGCTCGGCACCGTACTGAGCCGGACCCGGCAGGGCTGGCAGATCGCCAGAACCAGCCATGGCGGGGATCCACCCCGCCTGAGCCCGCAGGCGTCAGCATGAAACGTCGCCTCACCCTCAAGAGGGTTCGTACGGTGTTTGTACGGTAGAAGTACGCAAAGATTACGGTTCATGGGGTAGAGTGTGGGTCAGGAGGTGTTCCATGTCCGAGATGTTCGATGCGGTCGACGCGCTGGTCGCGTCCCGCTCTGCTCTGCCGTCGGCGGAGGAGCGCAAGCGGCTGCGGGTCGCCCACGGCCTGACGCTGGACGACGTCGCCGGCGCCCTCGGGGTGCGCCGGGCCACGGTGTCCGCGTGGGAGTCGGTGAAGAAGCCGACCGAGCCGCGCGGCCCGGAACGCGAGGCGTACGCGCGACTGCTCAAGCAGCTCGCGGAGCTCTACCCGGCCCCGGTGCCCGCCACGTTCACCCGCGCGCCCAGCCCGGCAGGCAAGATGCCAGAGGTTCCGGACGCTGTGCTCGACGAAATCGCCGCATCCCTCTACCCCTCTCCCGGCGTGCCCCACCCGGCGGAAACGCGGACTCTGTCCACAGGGGAAGCGTCCGAGGCTGCGGACATGACTGAAACCGAGAACACACAGCCCTCTGCTCCCGTTGCTGCTGCTCCGACGGCCGCGCCGCGTCCGGCGCCCACCGCCAGGCCGACGTCGACGTCGCGCCGCCCCGGCGCGAAGAAGGCGGCCCCGGCCGGAACCCCGGCGGGCGAGATGGACCCGCGGTTCGAGAACGGGCCGCTGGCGGTCGTGGATGTCGAGGACGGGAAGGTGCTGGCGTACTGCACCGGCGGCCTGGTCCTGGACGTGCCCGCCAAGTCCCTGCCGTCCCTGGTGGACTGGACGCTCAAGGAGGCGAAGCTCGGTCAGCCGAAGCTGTCCGGGCCGGGACGGCCCGCCGATCCGCTGCTCGTGCTTACCGAGGCCGCCCTGGAGCGCTACGGCCTCCCGGTCTCGTTCACGGCGGAGGAGAAGGACGCCGGTCGGATCCCGGAGGGCCACAAGGTCATCAAGCAGCTGGTGCGCGCCGACTGGAAGCTCACCAAGAGGGGCTTCGGGCCGTGGGCGCGGATCTACCGTCCGGCCAAGGGCTCGGACCGCCAGTGCGTGCAGCTGTGCATCCCGTCGTGGAACGCGCTGGACGCCCGGTTCTGGGGCGACGCCGCGCAGCTTCCGCCGGCGGAGCTCGCCCGCGTCCTGGGCGTGTACGCGTCGCGGGTGATGACGCCGCGCGGCTCCACCGCCGTCACCGGCCTGGAGCTGATGACCGCGCTGCACCCGCCGACCCACGCCGTGCGGGATGAGGAGACCGGTGTCCTGCGGCAGGCGGAGACCAAGACGCCCGGGTCGCTGGGCAGCGACCCGGTGGACTGCGCGCCGTGCGAGGCCCCGGACGGGCATCCGGTGGTCACTGCGCTGGATCTGCCGCGCTTCCACGTGCGGGGACCTGCGGAGAAGCTGTTCGAGGAGGCGTACGACTGGGCGCGGCCGATGACCGATGCCGAGTGCACCCTGCGCTACCTGGTCGGCCTGGACGTGAACATGGCCTTCGCCGCCGGCGCGAACGGGCTGAACGTCGGCCTCGGTGAGCCGACGCACGTCAAGGGCCTCGCGTTCGACCCGAAGCTGCCCGGCTCGTGGCTGGTCGACCTGTCCCACGTCGACCTGTCGCGGGTGAAGGTCGGCAAGGAGTGGGTGGAGCTGGACGGCAGCCTGTTGCCCTCCCCGTTCACGCCGAAGGGCGACCGCCCGACCGGCCCGGCCTGGTACGCGACGCCCACCGTCGCCTACGCCCAGGAGCTCGGCTACGACGTCGCGCCGATCGAGGCGTGGGTGCGGTACGACAACGGCCGCTACCTGGACGGCTGGTACGGGCGGCTGCGTGACGCCTACCTGGCGACGATGGCCGACCTCGGCGTCGACGCCGAACTGTCGCCGGAGGACTTCCTCACGGCGATGGACGGCTACAAGGAGCGCGACCCGGAGCTGACGATCGTCGTCTCGGCGATCAAGGCGACGGTCAAGGGCGGCCTGGGCAAGCTGCGCGAGCGGCCCCGGGGCGAGGGCTGGCGGCCGGGCGAGCGGTGGCGTGCCCTGGAGCGCCCCACCTGGCGCCCGGACATCCGGGCGGCGGTCATCTCCCGCACCCGGATCAACCTCCACAGGAAGATCGTCAAGCACGCGTCGTTCACCGGGCAGTACCCGATCGCGATCCTGTCCGACTGCGTCGTCTACGCCGCGAACGGACCGAGCCCGCTGGACTTCCTGCCCTACCGGGAGGGCAAGCCGCTGCCCGGCGGGTTCAAGCTCGGCATCAACCCCGGCCTGGTCAAGCACGAGGGCACCCAGTCCGTCCTGTGGGGCGAGGAGGTCCGGGACAAGTTCAACGCGCCGGAGCTCAACCTCGCCCGGTCCATCAAGGACGGCACCGTCACCGACGCCGACAATGGCGAGTAGGGGAGTACGCAGGCGATGAGCATGTTCGGGGACGGCCTGGACAAGGCGGTGCAGAAGGCGTTCACCCGCCCGGCACCCAAGTCCGCGGGCCCGCAGATGCGGTACATGGTCAAGCAGCTCGGTGGCACGAAGGCCGTCGCCGAACTGCTCGGCATGTCCCAGCGGCAGGTGGAGCGGTACGTGGCGGGCAAGGCGAAGAAGCCGCGCGCCGACCTCGCCGCGCGCCTGGAGCGCGAGGTGACCAAGCGGTGGCAGCCGCAGATCCGGGCCAAGGCCCGCGAGAAGGCGGCGACGACCGGCGGCATCGTGATCGACGCCCGCGCCCGCATGGGCTACACCGCGCCCATCGGGTCGACCGACCAGGACCGCATCCGGCACCTGACCGTCGCCCTGCCGCCGGTCTACGCCGCCCGCCTCTTCGACGCCCAGGCGGCCGGCGCCAGCGACACCGAACTCCAGGAGATCGCGGCCGAAGCCCTCAAGGAGGTCTACTTCCAGGACGGCGGCCGCCGCGCCGGGAGCCTGGACGAGGTCCGGTTCACCGACGTCGAACACCTCGAGTTCGGCCTCTAGCAGCCGCGCCCCGAACAGCCCGCGAGCCCGGACCAACTGGTCCGGGCTCGCTCGCGTATCCGCGGGGGCCGGATGTCGTGCACGCGCGCCGTGCTCAACGACACCGCCGCGCGCCGGTCAATCCGGCGCTGAGGTCAACGCGCGGGGACCGGCAGGACGCCTTGGACGACCAGATGACGGCCGTAGGGAGTAGGCATGGCCTCCATCTGGACGCCGGTGCGCAACGGCTTCACAGAGAAGCGCAGACCAGCGATCGGGCCGTGGCAGATGAACCCCGATGGTGTGGGGATGCCGATGCCGTCAGGGGAGAGGGTGAAGCCCAGCCCGGCGTAGAAGTCCGTCAGCTCCGGCTCGTGCGTGACGTACAGAACCGCCGCGCCCAGCTTCCCGGCTGGGCGTGAGCCCGCCGCCCTCTCCGCTTCGGCGACCAGGGCCCGCGCGACGCCCTTGCCGCGCCACTGGTCGACCACCGCGAGGGAGTCCAGACAGGCGACCAGCCCGGCGATGAAGTGCACGTTGGGCGATCCGATCAGCATCGGGTGGGTGAAGGCCCACGTCGCCGGCAGCGCGAGCATGCCGCCGGCCAGCGCGCCGGACGACGTCTCCTCCACCACTCGCGCGTACGTAAGGCTCTCCGGATCGAGGCTCTGGTCGATCACGGAGGGAATCGCCCGCCAGGAGCCGTCGGGGTTGTCCGGATCGGCCAGCCGGATCACCGGCTGCAGTGGGCGGGCGTCGGCTCGGGCCGCCTCCCGGATCACCAGCCCGTCCGGCAGATCCGGGACGGGCACCGCAATGATGTCTCCCGGCTGCCTCGCGGACCGGTCGGCCGTGGCGGGGGCGGCGTACATGCGCTCACCCATCACGTTTCCCGAGTACAGACCCTGCTGCGCCTCCCGACGTGCCGGATTTCCCGATCGACGGGCACCCTTGCGCACCCCTGTTCGCTTCCCCACAGCGTTCCTCCCCTTGTCATCCGCAGCCTCCCCAACCCGGACTCTGCCTAACACGCGGCTCTGACAGCCGACTTGGTCGTCGAAGCCTGGCCTCTGTCCACAGGGCTTCGCTGGCCTGATGGTGGACATGAGCGATCACGAGCAGCAGCAGCCGGCCCCGCGCCGCGGCAAGGTCCTGGAGGCCCTCGCGCGGGCGGAACGGAAGGTCTTCACCCGGCCCGCACCAAAGTCCGCGAAAGTACAGGTGGAATTCCTTCTCACGCGGGTGAAGGGGTCGACCAAGGCCGTGGCAGAGCGCCTGGGCGTCTCGCGCCGAACAGTGGAGCGCTACCGGGCCGGGAAGCTGAAGAAGCCGCAGAAGCGCCTCCAGGCCGCCCTGGTGGAGGAGACCGAATCGGAGTGGCAACCGCAGGTCAGGGCACAGGCGCGCGCGGCGGCGTCCACGTCCAAGGGGATGATGGTGGAGGTGACGGCCTACTTCGGGTTCACCTGCACGGGTAGCTCGGACGATGGCCGCGAGCGGCAGATCACCACGGACATCTCGCCCACCTATGTGAAGCAAATCCTGGAGCTCCAGGAAGCTGGTGCGACGGAGGAAGATCTACATCCGATCGTCGCGGAGGCCATCACCGAGTCGTATTTCACGGAATGGGGCACGCGGGCTGACGGGCTGCGCGCCGATTTCACGTCGGTGTCCTCCATTTCTTTCCGGTTCTGACCCGCCCGAATTCGGAGCCTGCTATAAACCAGATCGGCGGGCCGCCGTACAGCGCTCTGGCGGCGGCCCGCTCCAAATCCGCACGATGAATGCGAGACCGAAGATGACCCGGTTCTGGCCGCCCGGCGAGAGCACCCGCCGACCGCCCGCCCCGCGAGCCGCCGCGCTCTACGATCCGGCCCGCGCCGCCCGTATCGGCCGCCGCGTCGTACGGCGCCGGGCGAGGGGAATGGACGCCGGCGCGGTCGCGGCGGCCCTCGAGGAAGCCCGGTTCGATGCCCGGCAGGCGTCCCGGCACGAGGACCTGGTTGGCGACGTCCGCAGCCACGCGGAGCTCACGGAGTGGGAGCGCCTGGACCAGCTGCTCGCCGCGGCCGCGCCGGGCACGGTCTACGACCCGGACACCGACGACATCGTCCAGGCCGACCTCGCCGTCGAAGCCGCGGCCGCCGTCGCCCGGGAAGCCGAGCTGCGCGAAGCCGCCCGGATGGCGGCCCGCGCCGACGAGCTCCAGGCGCTGCGCGAGCTCGGCAACCTGGAGCAAACCGAGCCCCGGCACGGCGACGAAGCCGTACGCGACGAGCTCACCCGGCGAGCCGGCGGGTACGTCCAGGCCGACGTCGACGCCTGGCTCGCCCGCGCCCTGGCCGCGCACCTCGGGCACTACCGCGACCGGGCCGCCCGCGAGGAAGCCGCCGGCCTTCTGACGCCGCCGGTCCTCGCGCACGCCGCGCTGCTCGCCGAACTCGCCCGCCTGGTCCCCGGCGCCGATGTCGACGAGCTGGCGTTCGCGGCCCGGATCGCCACCACCGAGCCCGAAGCCGCCAGCGCGCTCGCCGCGTTCCTCACCCGCACCCGCTCGTAGCGCCGCACTCGCGGCCCGCTCCGGGCACATCCTGGGGATCACCCGCCGCGCCTGGCACAGGCCGGACATCATGAGGGGCGTGGCCGACAACACCCTGCATCTGAAGTACGAACAGATCGACCTGCGCACGGCGAACCTGTCCGGCGCCCTGATGGGGCTCTCGGACAGGCTCCGGGCCTTCTGTGACGGAAGGGTTCTGTACAGCGGTGAGGAACTGTCCGGCAGGGCGCAGGACCTGGCGCAGGAGATGAACGCGATCGTGGCGCGATGCGCCGCGCTGGATGCGATGCGTCAGGCCTACCGGGACCTGGTGCCGGACGTTCCGCAAGATGGCTGAGCAGCCTTCGTCACCGAATGCCCGTGATCACCGAGGGTGACTGTCACGCTGTCACGCTCGGGTGTCACGCGCCCTCGATCCGGCTGTCACGCTGGGGTGTCACGCTGCCGATCGGGCCCGCAATCACGGGGCTGACCCCCGGATTTCGGCCTCGCGCCGAACAGCGTGACACTCCTCCGGATGCGGCTACGGAGCGCAACCGGTACCCAATTCGGCCGGAGTGGTCCCCGGCCCGCGCACCCGGCGATACCGTGGTGAGATCTGCCAGTTACGCGCCCTGGAGCCCTCGATGAGCGAACAGCCGGCCACCCCCGCCGACACCGCCGCCCGGCAGCTGGAGCCCGCGGCCGCCGACGCGGTGCGCGCGTACGCGGCTAAGACCCGCGCCGACGCCGACCGGTTCGCCGCCGTCCTGGAGGACATCGCCACCAACGGCCTGCCCGACCCCGAGCAGTGCACCCCGTGGGAGGAGCTGCGCGAGGCCCACCTCACCCGCCTCGCCGCCCAGCGCCCGGCCGTCGCCTGATGGTCAAGCAGCACGGCCCGCGCCGCGCCCGGATCACCTTCTCCGACTCCGCCGCGAAGCAGCTGGAGAACATCACCAGCGAGGCGGACATCCACGCCCTGGACCGCGCCCTGGTCGTCATCTCCGTCGACCCCGGCATCGGCGAGCCGCTCCCCGGCAGCGCCACCGGCCCCCAGCTGCGCGAGTACGCCGACGACGTCGAGCGCGTACGGCTCTTGTACTGGGTTTCGGTGTTGGGGACCGTGATCGTCGTCGCATACATCGAGGTCTAGCCGCCGAAGGAGCCGAGGTGCCCCACCTCATCCAGCAGCTCTCCGCCCACCGCGCCCTCGGTGGGCTCCGCACCGTCCTGGCGGGGTGCTCCCTCCCGGCTGCCACGCTCCGCGAAGGCCCGGCGCGGGACGACGGGCCGGGCGCGGCCTGGCTCGTCTTCCTGTGCCGAGCCCACTCCGAGGACCTGCCCGGGTGGCCCGCGGCCGCGACCCACCCTGACGACGGCTCGATGCCCTGCGGGACCGTCCTGGACTACCGCACTGCCGAGCAGCAGCTCCAGTCGCACGCCGACCTGTGGCTGACGACGCTGACCGGCGTGGACCCCCAGGCGCTGGGCTACGTCTGGTCCGACGTCCTGGACCAGGCCGACCGCGTGCTGCTCGCCCGGGTCGAAGAAGCCGGCGCCGATGGCGAGGACAGTCCGCTGCAGAACATGCTGGCGGTGATGGGGCTGGCGTGCCGGGCTGCGGGTGAAGGCGACCTCGAAGTGGCGGCAACGTCGATGGCGCACTGCGAGACCCTCGCGCAGAGCCTGACCTGAAAGGTCTGCGGGAGCCTGTGGACAGCACGGCGGACCTCTCCGCAGTTCGTTGTTTGGTGAGGGATCGGGTCCGTCGTTTGGTGAGGGATCGCTCGCGTAAGAGGAATACCTAGGACTGACTGACCAGATGACGAGCGCGCTCCCCTCACCCGCCGTAGGCGAGGTACCGGTAGTAGAAGCTGCGCAAGACCTCGCTGACGCGGATGTTCGGTTGGCGGTTCTGGTGGGTGCGCAGTATTCGCACGGTCGGGCAGAGCTCACCACCGAGCCCGTCACCTCACGGCCCGCGTGATCCTTCCCGCCGCTGTGCGGCCGCCTGCGCCGCTCTGGGCACTTCCGGACTCCCAGGAGACGATCAGGGACCTCTCGGGCCCTCACAGCGGCGTACAGCGCTTCGCGCCGCCCGGGGTGCATCTGGCCCCCGGCCGACTTGCCGGGGCTCGTCCTCGGCGTCGGTGTTCTCGCTCTCCCGGCCGCGAACTCTGCTCTCAGGGGGAAGAGAGTTCAACCCGCACATAGGTACTACAAGTACCTAACTACATTGGGGTGCAAGAAACTGGTCGGCCGCGGCCCGCTCAAGCGGCCCCCAGCGGCCTCCCGGCGAAGTCCCGGAGAGGGGCCTCCAGCATCGCCCGGACCTTGCACCCTTCCGCGTGCTGCCCGTCCTGCTGCACGGGCTGCTGCTCCTGGTGGCGAAGGGTGCAAGGGCAGCGGGTGGGTGCAAGACCGGGTGCTGCCCTGGCCGTTTGGCTCGCGCTGCAGCATGTGCTCGACCCGGGCGGCACACGGGTGCTGCACGGGTAGCAAGGCTGGCCTCACCAATGCAGCGCGGATGGCTGCTGCACCGGAGCTGGCTAGACGGACGCGACTCCTGCAATGCCGCTCCGGCCGTACGTCTTCCGTACGCGAGAAGCGGCGCCGCACTGGTGGGTGCAACGCCGCTTCGGTGAGGAAGTCAGGTTCGCCGGCGCGCGGCGAGGTCGATGGGCGGCTCCAGCCGCCGTTGCCGCTCGGCAGCCTTGGCCCGCTTCTCCTCCTCGTACGCCTCGATCTGCTGCTCGTAGCGCTCTTGGAAGTCGGGGTGGTCGAAGCGGTCGTCGTCATCCATCGCCCCGATGGCCTGGAGCTGCTCGGCTGGGGTCCGGAACCCGGCGATCAGCGGGCTGAGGCGGTAGGCGCCGTTGCCCTCCTTCCACACCATCCGGGCGAAGGCGAGGTGCTGGAGGCCGCGAGTGATCTTCGTCCGAGTGATGCCAAGCTCGGTGGCAAGGGTGCCGTGAGTGACCAGGCAGCGCCCGCCCGGCTCCTGGCGGCCCAGGAGGTGGATCAGCACGGGGTACGCGGACGGTGGCATGCCACGCGGGGCGAACACCAGAGCGTTGTTGGCCGTCCAGACGTACTCCGGCGCGACGTGCTCCACAGCGATCGTCATGACGTCCCATCCTCCTCGGCGCGGGCCTGGGCGCGCGCCTTGTCCTCCCGGAGCGGCTTCTGCTCCGGCTTCGGGAGCTGCCGCAGTTCCTTGAACACCTCGGGCAGATCCGGGTTGTCCTCGATGGCGTCCAGCAGCGAGAGCTGATCGACCTTCAGTGTCCCCTGTGCCCGCATACCCGCCTTCGGCTCCACCGGTACCCGGCCGCCCCGCAGCGAGAGCCGCGGGTGGAGCTGGTAGAGCCCGGCCTTCACCTTGGCGGTCACCCCGAGGGCACCGGTGTCCTTGAGCGACCGGGAGATCTGGCTCTGCTTGACCTTCAGAAGGCCAGCCAGCTTGCTCTGCGTCGCCTCCACGGTCCCGCCGGGCTTCTGGATCCCCATCATCCTGATGATCAGCCTCAGGGTGACGATGTCGTCGCGGTAGTAGTCCGAGAGCCAGCACAGGAACTCCTGGCTGTCCATGACGAAGTCGTCGCCCAGGAAGCCGTCGCTGGTGACCGGCGGCTCGACACTGGCCCGGTAGCCGTCCGGCAGGTTGACCACGTTGGTACGCCGCAGCGCCCCGGGCGCCCGGAAGGCGCTGGGCGGGGGAGGCGGAGGAGCTCCGGGTGAGGCCGGCCTCCGGCGCGGCTGCTGCTGGGGCTGTGCAGTCATCGCGGTGGTCCGCTCCTCAAGATCGGTAGGGCCAGGACCGGCAGCATACGCGATTGTCTCCCTGGTGCACTTTCGTGTCTCCCCGCTGCACTTTCGGCGTGTCGTTATCACCCGGGGGTGATTTCTCCCCCCTGCCGACCCGCGAGCGACCGCGACGCCCCACCCGCCCCGAATGTCTCCCCAGTGCACAATCCGACACCCGGGCCCGTGACACCCACCCGGCTGATTGTCTCCCTGGTGCACAAACCGACCTGGTTTTATAACCCCCGGGCGATAACTGGACCCTCGATTTATCACCCCGGGGTGATACTCCCAGCGGCACCAAAACGCGCTGACCTGCGTCGATGCGGAATCTCGCTCCCCCTCTAGAGCGTGTGCGCGCGTGATACCGGATCGCGCGGCCGTGATCAACCACCGACACGCCGCAGTCTGCGGCGCGGCCTCTCGCGCGTTCGCGGCCGACTGCGGGCCGGGCACGGAGGTGGCGGGCCAGGCTTCGCGTGCGGGTCCTCGCGCCGGCTGCGGACCGTAGGCGGCAGTAGCGGCTCTGAGTCTCGGGTGGTGCCGACCGTGACGATCAAAAGCGAGGAAGCGTGGCCGGGGCCGGTGGACGGTTCCGCCGCCCGGCCCTGGGGGGCCGTTCGGCTCCGGTACCTCCGCACGCCGGAATTCGAGCTTTCCGATATCTGAGGTACCGTTCTGTGGCTCAGGTCCGCAACTTCCCAATTCGTGATTCCTCAGGTGAGTGGTCGGAACCGAATTTCGGGGCTGACCTTGTATCAAAAGTCGCGCCCCGTCCTGGTGGTTGGGGGGTGTCCCGTGTTTCCGCCAACGGTACATGCTGCATCAACCCGATGCACGCGGTACACTAGAACCCACACGAGCGAGCGACCCCCACCCTCGTAGCCAGCCCGGCCCGCGCCAGCGGGCCCCAAAGGTTCTGGAGGCGCAGCCCGAAGGACCGTCAGGCGGGGGAGCGCAGCGGACCCGCCGGGAGCGCCCCGCGCTCCCCCAACTCCCGTAGTGGAGGCCCCACTAGCCCGCACCACCACACCCCAGTGGCACGGCCGCGCGATGCGCGGCCAGCCGGGCGCGCAGCGGCCGGTCCCACTGCCTCCAGGAGCGCAGCGGAGGGAGGCGCCCACGCTCCGCGTGGGCGAAGGGAGCGCAGCGACCGCCCCGCTTGCACATCGCGCAGCGATGTGGTACCCGCTC
>NZ_JBHXRL010000032.1:0-60755 GCF_042717315.1 Streptomyces sp. NPDC058650 | reverse complement strand
GGTGGGCGGCTGGAGGATCGCACCGCTCATCGCCGCGTGACCGCGCGGCTCGAACATGAGCAGCGTACGGAGATGGTCCAGGTGCTCGATGAAGTGCAGCCGGCGCTCGGCCATCGTGGCACCGGGGATGACCCCGACACCACCGGTGATCACGCGCGTGGGCATGCCCTCGGTGTGCGAGTCGACCGCGTGGAAGACATGACGGGTGCGCACGGAGTTCCTTTCGACGGACAGCGGAGACGGGATGCGGTGGCGGACGCGGGACGGAACGCGGAGGCGGTCAGCGGAGGCGGTCAGCGGAGGCGGTCAGCCGTGACGGTCGGCGGTGACGTCAGCGGTGGCCGTCGGCGACGGCCTTCTCGGTGGCGATCCGGACCCCGGCCTCGATCGCGCCGGTGAGGGGGTACCGCGGCGGTCGGGTCGGTCCGCCCTGGCGGCCGGCGATGTCCATGGAGAGCTTGATGGACTGGACGAACTCCGTCTTCGAGTCCCAGCGCAGGAGGGAGTGCAGGGACTTGTAGAGCGGTACGGCGGTGGCCAGGTCGCCCGCGACCGCCGCGTGGTACAGCTCGGCGCAGCTCGTGGGGAAGGCGTTGGGGTAGCCGGCGATCCAGCCGACCGCACCGGCGACGGCCAGCTCCAGGAGGACGTCGTCGGCGCCGATCAGGAGGTCGAGCTCCGGGGCGAGCTCGGCGATCTCGTACGCCCTGCGGACGTCACCGCTGAACTCCTTGACGGCGACGATGCTGCCGTCGCGGTGCAGGCGCGCCAGCACGTCGGGCGTGAGGTCGACCTTGGTGTCGATCGGGTTGTTGTACGCGACGATCGGGATGCCTGCCTTGGCGACCTCGCTGTAGTGGGCGCGCACGGCGGCCGGTTCGGCGCGGTACGCGTTGGGCGGCAGGAGCAGGACGGAACCGGCTCCGGCCTCGGCGGCCTGCTCGGCCCAGCGGCGGGACTCGGCGCTGCCGTAGGCGGCGACGCCCGGCATGACCCGCGCCCCGTCACCGGCGGCCGCGACGGCGGTACGGACGACCTGGGCGCGCTCCTCGTCGGTCAGGGTCTGATACTCACCGAGGGAGCCGTTCGGGACGACCCCGTCACAGCCGTTGGCGATCAGCCAGGCCACGTGTTCCGCGTACGCGTCGTAGTCGACCGTGAGGTCCTCGCGGAAGGGGAGGGTGGTGGCGACCATGATGCCGCGCCAGGGTCGGTCGGTGTTCCAGGTGGTGGCGGTCATGTCGACGACCTTTCTATAGTGTGTGACATTTTATTGAAGGGGAAAGGGAAGGGCCGCATGGGCCACTTCCCCTCGTGTCTAAGGGGTTTCGGAGCGCGCGCCGGTCGGTTCGGCCGCCGCATCGCCGAGGGCGGCGAGCGTCGCGAGCGGCACGGGGACGGCGAACGGGCGTCGTTCCGCGGGCGGTTCGGGGGCGTCGCCGCGCGCCGCGAGGCAGGCCACGGCCGTCCCGCACATCCGCCCCTGGCACCAGCCCATGCCGGCTCGCGTGAGGAGCTTGACGGTCCGCGCGTCCCGCGCCCCGAGGTCGTTGACCGCCTCGCGCACACGCCCCGCGGTCACCTCCTCGCAGCGGCACACGTCCGTCTCGTCCTCCAGCCACGCGGACCAGCCGGGGCCCGGCGCGTGCGCGGCGGACATGACGTCCGCGAAGGCCCGCATCCGGTCCCGGCGGCGCCGGAGTTCGCCCACCCGGCCCCCGCCCGCGTCCGCACGGCGGCCGCGCAGCCTGGCGGCGATCGCGCGTCCCGCCAGCTCGCCCTCGGTACGGGCGAGTTCGGCGCCTCCCACGCCACCGGTCTCACCCGCCGCCCACATCCCGGCCACCGAGGTCTCCTGGAGGTCGTCCAGGACGAGACCCAGGGTGCCGTCGGGCAGCGCGCGGGTGGCGCAGCCGATGGCCGTGGCCAGCTCGATCTGGGGCACGAGGCCGTGCCCGACCGCGAGCGCGTCGCAGGCGATCCTGCGACCGGTCCCCGGGACGGGCGTCCAGTCGGCCGCCAGGCGGCTGACGGTGACGGCCTCCACCCGGTCGGCGCCGTGGACCTCGGTGACCGCGCTGTTCGGCAGCACCCGCACGCGGTGCCTGAGCAGGACGGCCCCGTGCACCAGGGCTTCGGCGGCCTTCGCCGGATTGGTCACGAGCGCGCGGGGGTTACGGGCGTACCGCAGGTATCCCGCCGCCTCGACCACCGCCGGAACCCTCGCGCCCGCCGCGGCGAGCGACGAGGCGACGGCGAGCAGCAGAGGGCCGCTGCCGGCGACGACGATGCGCCGTCCGGGCAGCACGAGCCCGGACTTGAGCATGGCCTGCGCCCCTCCGGCACCCACCACGCCGGGCAGGGTCCAGCCGGGGAAGGGCAGTTGGCGCTCGTACGCCCCGGTGGCAAGGAGCAGCGCCCGGGCCCTGATCCGGACGGGTCGCTCCTCGGTGCCGTCCGCGCCGGTGACCGCGTGGAGCGTCCAGTACTCGCCGGGCACACCGGTCTCACCAGCCCCGCCGATCTCACCGATCTCACCGGCCTCACCGGCCCCGCCGGGCTCGCCGGCCCCGTCGGGCCCCCGTACCACGGACCACACGTGGTGCCCGGTCAGGTGGTCGACCGTGCTCGCCCCCAGGCGTCGCCGCAGGTCGGAGAAGGCGGACCAGTCGTGGTGCAGGGCCTCGGGGCGCACCGCCCCCAGGGCGGGTGCCGGGTGGCGGTAGAACTGCCCTCCCGACTGGGTGGAGGTGTCCAGCAGGGCGACGGAGAGCCCGAGTTCGGAGGCGACGACCGCACCGGCGAGCCCTGCGGAACCCGCGCCGACGACCGCGAGGTCGTACGGTTCAGACGGCGAGGCGGTCATGGCCGTGCCCTTCCTGGGTGGTGATCGCGTCGCCGGGGCGGGCGGGGACCAGACAGGCGCGCCGGTTGGGTTCGCCGTTGACGGTGGCGAGGCAGTCGTAGCACTGGCCGATGCCGCAGAACGCGCCGCGCGGCCGCCCCCCTTCCCGGGTGGTGCGCCAGGCCAGGATGCCGGCGCCCCAGAGGGCGGCGGCGACGGTCTGGCCGGGCAGGGCGGGGACGCTCCGGCCGTCGAAGGTGATCTCGAACGGCGGATCGGGCTGTGCCCCGACCAGGTCGGCGGGCGTGCGGGCCACGGGCCCTCCTCTCATGACGGTGCCGGTGGATGCGGGCATCAGGGCGTGGACGTGCCGAACCGTTCGGGGCGGAACGGGGCGATGTCGAGGGGCGGTTCGCCGCCGGTCAGGCAGGCGGCGACGATCTGTCCGGTCACCGGTGCGAGACCGATCCCCGCCCCTTCGTGGCCACAGGCGTGCAGCAGCCCGTGGACGCGCGGGTCGGGCCCGATCGCGGGCAGGTGGTCCGGCAGGTACGGGCGGAAGCCCAGGTAGGTCCGTATGGCCCGTACGGTGCCGAGGACGGGGAAGAGGCCGATGGCCCCGGCGGCGAGTCGGCGCAGGACCTCGGTGGAGAGCGTCCGGTCGAAGCCGACCCGTTCCCTGCTGGCGCCGATGAGGACCGGCCCCGCGGGGGTGCCCTCGACGACCGCCGACGTCTGGAGGGCGGCCGAGCCACTGGCCACGTCGGCCACGTAGTCGGCGGCGTACACCTTGTGGCGCACCACGCGCGGCAGCGGTTCGGTGACGAGGACGAAGCCCCTGCGGGGCAGCACGGGGAGGTGGACGCCCGCGAGTTCGGCGAGGGTACCGCCCCAGGTGCCGGCGGCGTTCACCACGTACGGGGCGTGGAGCTCGCCGGTCGCGGTCCGCACCCCGCGGATCTCTCCGGCGGCGCCGGTGAGGAGGCCGGTGACCTCCTCCCCCAGCCGCAGCCGGACGCGGTCGCCCGCGGCGCGCAGCAGCTGGGCGGCGGCGTGGGCGGGCATCACCTGGGAGTCCTGTGGATAGAGGAAGCCTCCGGCGAGGCCAGGAGCGAGGTGGGGCTCCAGATCATGGAGCCGGTCCCCGGGGACCTCCTGGGCGGTGACGCCCGCCTTCTCCTGACGGGCCGCGAAGTCGCGCAGGGCGCTCATCCCCGACTCGCCGGAGGCGACCACGAGGCCCCCCTTGGCCTCGTACTCGACGTGTGGCGGGAGCACGTCCGCCAGCTCCCGCCACAGGGTGTTGGCGAGGAGGGCGAGTTCGAGCTCCGGTCCCGGCTCCTTGTCGGAGACCAGGAGGTTTCCCTCACCGGCCCCCGTCGTCCCGCCGGCGACGGAACCGCGGTCGACGACGGTGACGGAGAGGCCGACGTGGGCGGCATAGTAGGCGCAGGCCGCGCCGACGACGCCGGCGCCGACGACGATGACATCCGAGGGTTTTCTCGTGGGCACGTCAGTAATATTTCACATTGCACTGACGTTGCCAAGACCCGAAACGGAGCATTCCACTCGCCGGGCGCTCTCCCGAGCACCGCCCGGACACGGATGAGTAACGGACTCCCCGATACCTTGTCAGTGCAATTTCACATTACTATGTTACAGGTCACATTCCAGCCATCGGGGCTGTCCGACCGCTCTCTCGGAGTGACCTATGAACAAGCGCACATACACCTCGGCCACCGCTCTGGTGACGGCCCTCGCCCTCGGTGCGACCGGCTGTTCCGACGGCAAGAAGTCCGACGGCACCCGGGACCGCGGCAAGAACCCGGCGCTCTCCAACAGCGGCGCGATGGTGGGCGGGACACCGCAGAAGGGCGGCACGCTGAACGTCCTGTCGAACCAGGACTTCACCCACCTCGACCCGGCCCGCAACTGGGTGGTGGGCGACATGGACTTCGGCACGCGTCTGCTCTACCGCACCCTCCTCACGTACAAGGCCGCGCCCGGCACGAAGGGAGGGGAGCTCACGACCGACCTCGCCGAGGACCTCGGTGTCTCCTCCAACGGCGCCAAGACCTGGACCTTCAAGCTGAAGCCCGGCCTGAAGTACGAGGACGGCACCCCGATCACCGCCCAGGACGTCAAGTACAACGTGGAGCGGTCCTTCTCCCCCGACCTGCCCGGCGGCCCCGACTACGCGGCCCGCTACCTCGTCGGCGCCGAGGGCTACCAGGGCCCCGCGCAGGGCAAGCACCTCGCCTCCGTGAAGACCCCGGACGACCGCACGATCGTCTTCGAGCTCCGCAAGCCCTTCGCCGAGTTCCCGTACGCGACGGTGCTGCCCACCTTCAGCCCCGTGCCCAAGTCCCAGGACAAGGGCCCGCAGTACGACAGCCGGCCCTTCTCCTCCGGCCCGTACAAGATCGAGTCGTACGCCCGGGACAAGCAGATGGTCCTCGTGCGCAACACCCACTGGAGCGCCGCCACGGACACCGTGCGCAAGGCGTACCCGGACCGGATCGTCGTCACCATGGGCCTCAAGGCCAACCAGATCGACGACCGCCTCATCGCCTCCGCCGGCGGCGACGCCTCCTCCGTCGCCTGGGCCTCGCTCCGCCCCGAGTCCACGCCCAAGGTGCTCACCAAGCCGGACGTCAGGGCACGTCTCCTCGCCGAGTCGACCAGCTGCACCGAGATGGTCCAGATGCACACCGGTCGCGCGCCGTTCGACAACGTCAAGGTGCGCCAGGCCGTGCAGTACGCCCTCGACCGCGAGGCTCTCGTCACCGCCACCGGCGGCCCCGCGCTCAACGACCCGGCCACCGCGCTCATGCCCGGCCTGCTCTTCCCCGGCGGCAAGCAGCCCGACACCCTGAAGATCCCGCTCACCGGAGACGTCGAAAAGGCGAAGCAGCTCCTCAAGGAGGCGGGCAAGGCCGGCGGCATCTCCACCAGCGTCACCGTCTCCGCCGGCGACAAGGCCATCGGTGAGGCGATCCAGCAGTCCCTGGGCCGCGCCGGGATCAAGGTCACCATCGAGACCGTCGACCCGTCCGCCTTCTACGACACGATCGGCGACACCAAGAACCGCACGGACCTCGCCTACACCGGCTGGTGTCCGGACTTCCCCTCCGGCTCGACCTTCCTGCCCTTCGTCTTCGACGGCCGCTACATCAAGGAGAAGGGCAACTCCGGCAACCACTCGCTCTTCCGTGACGACGCCACGATGAAGCGCATGGACGAGATCGCCGCGATGACCGACTCCCAGAAGGCGAACAAGGCGTGGCACGAGCTCGACGCCCAGATCCTCGCCAAGGCCCCCACCGCTCCCGCCGTCGTCGAGCGCAAGCCGCTGCTGATCGGCACCAACATCGCGGGCGCCTACGGCCACACCTCCTTCGGCGGACAGATCGACTACGCGACGGTCGGTCTCAAGGACCCCGCGAAGAGCGCGAACTGAAGGACGTCGCCCCGATGACCACCACGCCCACCACCTCCGCCACGTCTCCACCGAGTGGCGCCTCTCCCCCGGTCACCGCCGCCCCCGCCGTACGCTCCGGCAGCGGTCCCTGGCAGCTCGCCCGCGCGGAACTGCGCCGGCGTACGTCCGTGAAGCTCTCGCTCGTCGTGGTCGCGTTCTTCGCGCTCCTGACCGTGGCCGCCCCGCTGATCGGCTCGCTCGGCGGCTGGGGCCCCGAGGAGTTCGACAAGAGCGCCGTCGATCCGTACCTGGGCGGCCTGCCCATCGGGCCGCTGGGCGGCGTCTCGGCCGAGCACTGGCTCGGCGTCGAACCCGTCACCGGCCGCGACCTGTTCGCCCGCGTGGTGCACGGCGGCCAGGTCTCGCTGCTCATCGCGTTCTCGGCGACGGCGATCGTCGTCGTCGTCGGGACCGCGGCCGGTATCGCCGCGGGCTACTTCGGCGGCCGCGTCGACACCGTGCTGTCCCGGCTGATGGACCTCACCATGTCCTTCCCGTCCCTCATCTTCATGATCGCGATGATGTCGGTGGCCCGGGACGTCAACCGGATCGTCCTGATGACCGCCGTCATCGGCCTCTTCGGCTGGCCCGGCATCGCCCGGGTCGTCCGCGGCCAGACCCTGTCGCTCAAGCACCGCGAGTACGTCGACGCCGCCCGCGTCGGCGGCTCCGGCCCCTGGCGGATCCTCGCCCGCGACATCCTGCCAGGCGTCGCCGGTCCGGTCATCGCGTACACCACGCTGATCATCCCCGGGATGATCGCCACCGAGGCGGCGCTCAGCTACCTCGGTGTGGGCGTCCGCCCGCCGACCCCGTCCTGGGGCCAGATGATCGCCGAGAGCGTCGCGTACTACGACACGGACCCCATGTACTTCCTCGTCCCGAGCCTCTGCCTCTTCCTCACCGTGCTCGCGTTCACCCTGCTCGGCGACGCGCTGCGCGACATCCTCGACCCGAGAGGCAGCGGCACGTGATCCTCTACCTCGGCCGCCGGCTCCTGGGCGTCCTCGGCGTCCTCCTCGCCATCGCCGCCGTCACCTTCACCATCTTCTACGTCCTGCCCTCCGACCCG
Organism: Streptomyces sp. NPDC058650; assembly: GCF_042717315.1. Classification (NCBI taxonomy): domain Bacteria; kingdom Bacillati; phylum Actinomycetota; class Actinomycetes; order Kitasatosporales; family Streptomycetaceae; genus Streptomyces; species Streptomyces sp. NPDC058650. The sequence continues at coordinate 53,357 of NZ_JBHXRL010000032.1, read as the reverse complement.
GCCGCCGCCGCCTGCGGCAAGTCGTGCAGCGCCGACCGGCTGGAGGCGATCCGCGCCAACATGGGCCTCGACGCCCCGCTGTGGCGGCAGTTCACCGACTTCGTCACCGGCATCTTCACCGGCCGCACGATGGGCACCGGCCAGTACGCCCTGGAGTGCGACTTCCCGTGCCTGGGCTACTCGTACGAGAACAGCCAGAGCGTGTGGGACCTGCTCGTGGACCGGCTGCCCGTCTCGGCCTCACTGGCCCTGGGCGCCGCCGCGATCTGGCTGGTCCTCGGGCTCACCGCGGGCGTCACCGCCGCCCTCCACAAGGACACGCTCACCGACCGGGCCCTGATGGTCGGCGCGGTCGCCGCGGCCTCGCTGCCGGTCTACTTCACCTCGGTGCTGCTGATCTTCGGACTCATCCGGGTGCTGGGGCTGCTGCCCTACCCGCAGTACGTGGCCTTCGGCGACGATCCGCTGTCCTGGGCCACCAACCTGCTGCTCCCCTGGCTGGCGCTCGCGATCCTGTACGCCGCGATGTACGCGCGACAGAGCCGCAGTTCGATGATCGAGTCCATGGCGGAGCCGTACATCCGCACCGCCCGCGCCAAGGGCCTCCCGCGCCGCACGGTCGTCGTCAAGCACGGGCTGCGCGCGGGCATGACGCCCATCCTGACCATCTTCGGCATGGATCTGGGCGGTCTCCTCGCGGGGGCCGTGATCACCGAGTCCATCTTCGGACTGCCCGGCGTCGGCCGCCTCTTCTACGGCGCCCTGTCCAGCGGGGACCAGCCGGTCATCCTCGGGGTCACCCTGCTCGCCGCCACCTTCATCGTCGTCGCCAATCTGGCCGTCGACCTGCTGTACGCCGTCGTCGACCCCCGAGTGAGGTACTGATGGCCGCCCACACCCCCGGCCCCGCCTCCCTGCTGTCGGTACGGGACCTCACGGTCACCTTCCCGACGAAGCGCGGCCCCGTCCGGGCCGTCGACTCCCTCGCCTTCGACGTGCTGCCCGGCCGGACCCTCGGCATCGTCGGCGAGTCCGGCTCCGGGAAGTCCGTGACCTCGCTGGCCGTCATGGGCCTGCACACGAGCGCCGAGGTCACCGGCTCGGTCCGGCTCGACGGACGCGAGCTGATCGGCCTCTCCGACCGCGAGCTCAACGGGCTGCGCGGCCGGCGGATGGCCATGATCTTCCAGGACCCGCTGTCCAGCCTGCACCCCTACTACACGGTCGGGGAGCAGATCGCCGAGCACCACCGGGTCCACTTCGGCTCCCGCCGCGCGGCCGCCCGCGAGCGGGCCGTCGAGGCGCTCGGCGAGGTCGGCATCCCCGAACCGCGCCGCCGGGCGGGCGAGTACCCCCACCAGTTCTCGGGCGGGATGCGCCAGCGCGTGATGATCGCGATGGCCCTGTCCTGCGAACCGGATCTGCTGATCGCCGACGAGCCGACGACCGCTCTGGACGTCACCGTCCAGGCCCAGATCCTGGAGCTGATCGCCCGGATCCAGCAGGAACGGGGACTCGCCGTCGTCATGATCACGCACGATCTGGGCGTGGTCGCCCGGGTGGCCCACGACGTCCTGGTGATGTACGGCGGCCGGGCCGCCGAACACGCCCCGGTGGACTCCCTCTTCGCCTCCCCCGCCCACCCCTACACCCGCGGCCTGCTCGACTCGCTGCCCCGGCTCGACGACGAGGACGACGCCCCGCTGCGCGCGATACCGGGCAGCCCGCCGTCCCTGCTCGATCCCGCGCCGGGCTGCGCGTTCGCGCCCCGCTGCCCCCGGGCGGCCGCCGGCTCCGAGGAGGAGCGGGCGCGGTGCGCGGGCGAACGCCCGCTGCTCGTCGGCCCGGAGGGGCATCCGGCCGCCTGCCACTTCCCCGCGTACGAAGGCGTCGCCTCATGACCACGACCACCACCGCGGCCTCGGGCGCGGGCACGAGCACGACCACCACGCCCCTGCTCAGCGTGCGGGACCTGACGATGACCTTCCCGGGCCGCCGGGCCCGCTCGGCGCCCGTCCGGGCAGTCGACGGCATCGGCTTCGACGTGGCGGCGGGCGAGACCCTGGGGCTCGTCGGCGAGTCCGGCTGCGGCAAGTCGACCACCGGCCGCATGATCGTGCGGCTCCTGGAACCGACCGCCGGCTCCGTCTCGTACGACGGTCGCGACATCAGCCATCTCTCGCAGCGGGAGCTCAAACCGCTGCGCCGCGACCTCCAGATGGTCTTCCAGGACCCGCACTCCTCCCTCAACCCCCGCCAGACCGTGGCCCGGATCATCTCCGATCCCCTGATGGTGCAGGGGAGTTCGGCGGCCGACGCCCGCAAGCGGGCCGTGGAGCTGATGGATCTGGTCGGGCTCATACCGGAACACATCGACCGCTATCCGCACGAGTTCTCCGGCGGTCAGGCGCAGCGCATCGGCATCGCCCGGTCCCTGGCGACCAGCCCGCGGCTCGTCGTCGCCGACGAACCCGTCTCCGCGCTCGACGTCTCCGTCCAGGCGCAGATCGTCAACCTGATGGAACGGCTCCAGCGCGAACTGGGACTCGCCTATCTCTTCATCGCCCACGACCTCTCGGTCGTCAAGCGGGTCTGCGACCGGGTGGCGGTGATGTACCTGGGCCGGATCGTGGAGATCGGGGTGAAGGAGCGGGTGTACGCGGCTCCCGCGCACCCCTACACACGGGCGCTGCTGTCCGCCGTACCGCTGCCCGACCCGGCGGCCGAGCGGGCCAGGGAACGGATCACGCTGCTCGGTGACCCGCCGAGCCCGGCCGCTCCGCCGCCCGGCTGCACCTTCCATCCGCGCTGCCCCAAGGCGCAGGACATCTGCCGGACGGAGGCGCCGCTGCTGCGGATCGCCTCCCCCGGCGAGGCGCGGCAGGTCGCCTGCCACTTCCCGGAGGCCGCCTGAGCATGCCGAACGCCCCGGTCCCGCGTGCGCGGGGCCGGGGCGTTCGGGGTGACCGGGGCCGATCGGCGGTCGGTGGTCAGGGATCGGCGGGCGGCGGTCGGCGGTCAGGGACCGGCGGTCATGGATCGGCGGTCGGCGGTCAGGGATCGGCGGCCGGGCTAGGGCGCGGCGAGTGCCGCCTCGTACAGGGCGCCGGCCACCGCGAGGTCCTCCCAGGCCATGCCGACGCTCTTGAAGAACCGCGGGTGCTCGGTCGTGGGGGTGCGGCGGCCGGTCACCAGGTCGGCGATGTTCCCCACGACGTGGTCCTCCTCGATCGCCCCCTCGGCCGTGGGGACGAGCAGGTCGCCGGCCTCGCGCAGGGCCGCCGAGCGCGCCTCGACGTACACCTCGGAGCGGGCCACCAGCCCGGTGTCCGTCTCCCGGGCGTCCGGTTCGTGCGAGCCGACGGCGACGACGGTGGCGCCGGAGGCCACGAGGGCTCCGTCGAAGAGGGGCGTGCGGGCGGTGGTGCAGCAGATGACGAGGTCGGCCTTGGCCACGTCGTCGGGCGTGCCGGTACGGGCGAGGACGCCGAGCGTCCGCGCGTAGCCGGCGAGGGCGCGCGCGCCGATCTGGTTGCGCCCGAAGACGATCGCCTCGGAGACCTGGCGTACGGCGAGGACGGCTTCCAGGTGCCCGTACGCCTGCGGGCCGGTGCCGAAGAGGACGAGGCGCAGGGGCCGGCCCGCGGGGGTCAGATGGCGTACGGCGAGGGCGGAGACGGCCGGGGTGCGCAGCTCGGTGAGGGCGGCGCCGTCGAGGAGGGCGAGCGGCCGTAGGTTCGCGCCGTCGAGGAGCAGGTAGGAGCCGGTGATGCGGGGCAGGCCCGTGGCGGCGTTGCCGGGGGCCACGCCGGCGATCTTGACTCCGGCGTACGGGCCGAAGGCGGCGGGCATGAGGAGGAGTTCGCCCGCGGGGACGGGGACGGCGGTGCGGGCCGGTCCTTCCTCCGGGTCGAGTCCGGAGCGCAGGACGTCGGCCAGGACGTCGATCGCCGCGGCCGGGCCCATCAGGCGGGCCATGGTCGCGGCGTCGATCTGGGTCAGGTGCGTCACAGCAGGAACCCCGTCCCGAGGTCGTCGTGCGGTTCGAGGAGGAAGGTGTGGGTGCCGGTGCGGTACGCGGTTCCGGTGACCTCGGTGATTCCCCCGGGCAGCAGGCGGCCGGTGAACACGGTGCCCGCCACGGATTCGTGCGTCAGGGTCTCGCCGGGGGCGAGGCGCCCGTCGGCGGCGAGCAGGGCGAGACGGGCGGAGGTGCCGGATCCGCAGGGCGAGCGGTCGATCTGGCCGTCGGCGAAGACGGTGACGTTGCGCTGGCGCGGGCCGGTGGTCGTCGAGTCGGTCTCGGGCCGGCCCTCGGGCAGGTCCTCGGGCAGGTCCTCGGGCAGGTCCTCGTACCGGCCCTCGGGCAGGTCCTCGTACAGGATGACGCCGTATACGCCGGAGAGGAGCGGGTCGCCGGCGTGCCGGGTGGCCGGGTGGTCGGCGAGTGCGGCGCGGATCTCCTGGCCGGCGCGGACGAGCGCGGGCAGGGCCGCCCTGGTGGTGTCGAGGCCCAGGTCGGCGGCGGCGACGGAGGCGTAACAGGCGCCGGAGTGGGCGAGGTCGACCTCGACGGCTCCGAAGGAGGTCGTGACGGCGACCTTGCGCGCGGCGACGAAGGTCGGGACGTTGCGGAAGGTGACCCCGGTGGTGCGGCCGGCCGCGCGGTGCACGGTCGCGGTGACGCGGCCCGAGGGCACGTCGATCCGGACGGCGACGTCGCCGTCGTCGGGGGCCGGGACGCGGCCGGTGTCGACGGCCCACGCGCCGAGCGCCATGGTGCCGTGGCCGCACGCCGTGGAGTAGCCGTCCTTGTGCCAGAACAACACGCCGAAGTGGGCGCCGTCGTCGTCGGCCGGGACGACGAAGCCGCCGTACATGCCGGCGTGTCCGCGGGGTTCCTGGACCAGGAGGCGGCGCACGTCGTCGAGCGGTCCCGGGCGCGGGTCCGTGGCCGTGCCGCCGGGGCCGAGGGCGGTGGCGCGGCGTTCGGCGACGGTGTCGCCGGGGATCGGTGGGAGATCCCGGTCGACGATCCTGAAGGGTTCGCCTGCGGCGTGGTAGTCGGTGGTGCGCACGGAGTGCGGGGTGGTGCTCACGAGGTACGGCCTCCGGAAAACGGGTTCGGGGGAACGTGCGGGTGACGCCGAAAAGCGGAAGCCGGGCCGGCCCCTCCCCCGTGGGTGAGGCCGGCCCGGACAGCGGGGGTCAGCTGCGCAGGGGGCCCTCACAGCTGAAGCTCGACGTGCCCGCGACCTTCGTGGACCAGATGTCGATCGGTCCGAAGGAACAGTTCATGTCGGCGAGGTTGTTCGAGGCGGCGCCCGCGCGGTCGAGGATGAAGTAGTCGACCGTCTCGGACATGTCCTTGAAGTTCTGGTCCTCGCTGGACCAGTTGGACAGGTTGGCGGTGATCCGGCCGGTGCAGGTGAACCGGCGCTTGCCCGGGTCGCCGTTCTCGACGCAGTCGGGGTTGTTCTGGGTGGCCGTGGCGAAGGTGGACTTCACGTTCGCGAGCGCGGAGTCGCGGAGCTGGGCGTTGGGCGTGTAGGTGGTGTTGGGGACGAACAGCTCGTCGACCTTGGCGATCTGCTTGTCGAGGAAGAGGTTGTACCCGCGCTGGATGTTGGCGTCGGAGGCCATCCGGACGCGCCACGCGTCGTACGCCTGGACGTCGTTGGCCCGCAGGTGCCGGTACATCTCGCGGAGGAGGGAGGGCCGCTCGGTCCAGAGGTACTCGAAGAAGGTGCCGGCGTAGCTGTAGAAGCGGAAGCCGTCGCCGGCGTAGGTGGCGTTGACGATCTGGCTCACGCTCATGCGCGGGCCGCCGCGCGAGGTGTCGTTGATGACGCTGCTGACGAGCGACTTGCGGACGGCGATGCCGTTGTCGCGGGTGGCTCCGTCGAAGAACTCGGCCGTGCCCTCGTCCATGAAGGTGGTGCGGTCGTTCTTGTACCACTCGCCCTGGCCGAAGGAGCCGTGGACGGCGAAACGGCCGTTGAGGTAGTGGACGTACTCGTGGCGGAAGAGCTCTTCGAGGGTGAGGGAGGAGTCCTGCGGGACGCGCCGCTGGTACGTGTAGAAGGTGGCGCCGCGCTCGATGTAGATGCCGCCGTTGTTGGTGTCCATGCCGGTCAGGACGGGGTGGTAGTTCTCGTAGTCCGCGCGGGAGGCGTAGAGCACGATGTTCAGGGTGGTGTTGGTGTCACCGGCGACGGGCACCTCGCTGCCGACGACGCGGTGGAACTGCGCCTTGACCAGCTTGCTGGCGTAGTAGAGCTGGTCGACGGTGGTCCGGTCGAGCCCGGTGCGGACCTTGATGGCGCCGCTGTCGTAGGAGTACGTGTACGGGAAGATCCGCTTCTCGATGTCCTCCTTGCACACGCCGTACGGCTTGCAGGCCTCGTAGAAGTTGAGCCACGAGACGATCTTCGCCCACTGCGGGCTGCCGCTGCCGAACGTGTTGACGACCGTGCCGAGCAGGCCGCCGAGTTCGGCGACGATCTCCGTCTTGAGGCTCTCGACCTGGCCGAAGCGGCCGTACTCGCCGAGGGCGTCACGGGCCACCCAGGCGTTGACGGTGCCCTTCAGGTGCCCGTAGTTCGCGAAGGCTTTGAAGACGGCGCGGTACGACGGGTCGGCGACGACGGCGGCGTGGAAGGCGGAGTCCTGGTTGCCCGGGTAGACGCCGAGGTAGTTGACGGAGAGCGCGGCCAGCGCGGCACCCGCCCAGGCGGGGTCCAGGTTGGTGGCGGTGTGGGACGGGTCCATGGTGGCCAGGACCCGCTTGACCAGGCCGAGCTGGTGCTGGCGCAGGCCGGGGCCGCTCGCGGCGTTGAGGGCCTCGCGCAGGGTGTTCGCGTTGCTCCTCGTGACGTCGAAGGTCCGCGCGGCGTTGCCGAAGGCGGTGACGGCCTGGGTGATCGCGTTCACGGTGGGCGCGTCGGTGGTGTCGATCTCACCGCGCGAGAAGTCGTGGTACACGACGGCGTGCAGGTACGTGAACATCTCCTCCAGGTGCGAGGAGTTCTTGCCGTCGTGGTGGGCGGCCAGGCTCGATATGCGACGGGAGACGGCCTGCACGTGGGCGTCGGACATCACGGGGGTCAGCCGGGCGTCCCACTTCCAGATGAGGCCGTTCAGACAGCCCTCGACCGTGACCGCCGGGTCGGCGAGGAAGTCGGCGAACTGCTCCGGGGAGAGGCCGGTGATCCCGTCGAGCGTGCAGGGCACGCCCGCCGCGGTGGTGCCGGCCGCCTCGGCGGTCGTCCGCGCGGCGGAGGCGGTGGCCTTGGCCGTCGTCTTGGTGGCGGACTCGGCGGTGGCCTTGGCCTTTCCGGGGACGCGACCGGCGGCGAGACCGCCCGGGGCCGGCGCGGGCCCGAAGGTGTTGCCGGGAGCGGTGGCGAGATGCTCGACCTCGTCGAAGGGGTTGGCCGCGGCCTTGGCCTGCGGCGCCGCCGGGCCGGCCACCGGGGCCACCGGGGCGGGCTGCCTCTCGGTGTCGGCCGCGGACACGACGGACTGACCGGCGGAGGCCAGGAGGGTGACCGTGATGGCGGAGGCGAGCAGGGACGAGCGCACACGTGTCTGGAGAGACAACAGAACTCCTGCTGTTGAGGGGGGTGAATGCGGGGATCGACAAGCAAGAACAGCTCTGGTTCGCACGGTGTATGACGGCGGTTCATCACCCCGTGTGCGCTGTAACATAGTAATGTGAAATTGCACTGACAACCCCTCTGGCGGCACCAGTTACCCCGGGACGGCCGAGCCCTTCCCCCAAGCCGGGCCAATCCCCCGCATATCAGGGTGGCCGAGCGGGGCGCGCTTCGGCTGCGGCAGCGGCGATCGGCCCATCGCGACGCGACGCGGAGCCCCACGCGCCCCCACCGTCACTCACGTCCCGGGGACCACATAGCCTCATCTCACGACGAGACGGCGGGGTACGCGGTGCCGGCCGCAGCACGAGCGGGGAACGGAAGATGACTGAGCCACCGGGTGGGGACGCCCACCCCGATCCCGCGACCGTGCGTGTGTTCATCGCCCTCGCTCCGCCCGACGAGGCGAAGGACGAACTGGCCCACGCGCTGCACCCCGCCTACGACGCGTACCCGCGCATGCGGTGGAACCGCATCGAGGACTGGCACATCACGCTGGCGTTCCTCGGGGAGCTCCCCGTCACGGCCGTGCCGCTCCTGCGACCCCCGCTCGCGCGCCTCGCGGCGGCCCGAAGCCCCCTGGAGCTGGGGCTGGTCGGCGGCGGGCACTTCGACGAGCGGGTGCTGTGGAGCGGCATCGACGGGGACGTCGAAGGATTGCAGCAGCTCGCCGCCGAGGTGCGAGCCGTGGTGCGGGAGTGTGGTGTCGCCTTCCAGGAGCGGACGCTCCGCCCCCATCTGACGCTGGCCCGCGCGCGCCGCGACGACACCGCGAGCGTGGTGGAGGCCGCCGCCCACCTGGCCGGGTTCACCGGCCGCAGATGGCGGGCGGAACGCCTCCACCTCGTCGGAAGCAACTTCGGCCGCGGCCCGGCACCGATCCGCTACCGCGACATCGAGGCCTGGACGTTCGGCGGGTCCTGAGCCCCGGAGCTGGGCCGGCACCAGCCTGCTCGCCGGGACCGCCGCGGTCGCAGTCGTCGCCCCCGACCGCCGCGAACTCCCCCTGGCGGGGCGCCCTGACGTGATCCGGGAGCTCATGAACCTGCTGGCGTCCCGCGGTCTCTCGCATCCGCCTGCCGTCCTGGATCTCCGCGAGCGCCGGATGAGCGCGCTCGCGGGGACGGTCATGGACGTCGTACGGCACGGCGGTACGGACGCGCTCGCGGCCCGGAACACCTTCTAGGAGACGAATCCCACGACACCGAACCCCGGGCGCGACTCCACGTGGCGGAGCCAGCCCATGACGTCCATGACGGCGTCGACGACCTCGGTCTCCAGGGGCGGCGCGTGGCCCGCCTGCTTGGTCTGTTCGAACTGGGCCAGCGCCTCCAGGCACCGGTCGTGCGTCCACTCGCCGCAGCGCGGCAGGTCGGAGGACGGAACGCCCACGGGGAAGCCGCCGTAGGAGCCGAAGTCCGCCAACGAGACGGCCGTGATCCGCAGGGCGCGCAGCCCCTCGTCGACCAGCTCCAGCCAGTCGCCGCGGAACGGGCTGAAGCAGGAGTTGTCGAGGAAGGACCCGGTCAGGGAGCAGAGGCGCTTGTAGGCGTAGCCGTACTGGAAGGCGTACCGGCCGCCCTCGGGGAAGGGCCCGCCGTGGACGACCGTCCGCAACGCCTCGTAGGCGGTGGGGGCGCCCTCCGCTATCTCGGAGGAGAACCAGCTGTCGTCGGACGCCAGGTCGTCGCCGAAGCTTTCGCGGATGACCTGGAGCAGCTGGTCGTCCCGCGAGCCGACGAAGGCGCGCGCGGCCTTGGGGTCGATCAGGTACACACTGAGGGAGGAACTCATGTGATCACGTTAACCACCGGCGCTGACAACGGGATCACGGGCCCGGGCCGGCCACCTCCGGGTGCGGCCCCACGGGCGTACGAGCCGCCGGTGGGGCCGTGTGACGTGACGGGCACTCCGTCAGGCGTAGGGGTCGAAGGGGATGCCGGACGGTTTGGCCTTCGCCAGGTGGGCGGCGAAGTTGCCGTCCTTGAGCCCGAAGACCGCGCTGCCGAAGTCGGCCTGCGTGAGCTTGTCGCGCAGACCCGCGGGGTAGCCGTTCCAGCCGACCAGACTCGGGAACTGCCAGGTCTGCCGGTGGTTCTCGGGCGGCTCGTCGTTGGAGTTCGCGGGACGGAAGCAGTGGGTGCCGATGCCGTCCTTGTGGTAGACGATCTTGGGGTGGGTGCCGTCCCAGCGGATCCGGTCACGGCCGTACACCGAGAAGCCTCCGTGGGCGGAGGTGGACACGTACTGCGCCTGGTTGTCCCGTACCCACACCACGACGTGCTCCCAGTCGTGGCGGTGGCCCCCGAGCCCGCTGCCTGCCACGGCCTGGTCCTTCTCGAAGTAGAGGCCGTAGATGATCGCGCACCAGCCGTTGTTGCACTTGTACCGCGCGTACCCGTTGGTGTTGGCGAGGTCCCATGAGTCGCGGCACTGGCCGTTGAGGGCGCCTGAGGGGTTGAGCCCGCCGTTGACCGTCCCGTCGGTCCCGATGGCGGGGGTGGGGTAGCAGCCGTCCGTGTCGTAGTCGTACGCCGGCTGGAACGTCTGCTCCAGTCCGTCCGCGTTCGCGGGGAGGGCGGGGGGCGGGGCGGCGAAGGCGCTGCCCGGCAGGGCGATCAGCAACGCGAGTGAACTGCCGAGGGTGAGTGCTCCCTTGACGAGGTGGCGCGTGATCCTCACTCCGACTCCCTGACCTGGACTCGACGGCGCGCGAGGCACGTGGGTGCGAAGCGCGTGGGCGCGAGTGACATGCCCATTCCAAGTGACAGGGAATCATGCGCGTACGAGGCGGATCGACGATCGGCGGTGCGGCGTCGCTCAGGCCACGCCCCGCGGGCGGAACTGGACGCTGATGCGGGGACCGACGGCACGGGCCGTCTTCGGGACGGCGTGCTCCCAGGTGCGCTGGCACGAGCCGCCCATCACCACGAGGTCGCCGTGCCCCAACGGCAGGCGCAGCGCGACGGGCCCGCCGCCGCGAGGGCGGAACGCGAGGTCGCGGGGGTCTCCGAGGGAGAGGATGGCGACCATCGTGTCCTGCGTGGCGGAGCGGCCGCTCCGGTCGCCGTGCCAGGCGACGCTGTCGCGTCCGTCACGGTAGAGACAGAGACCTGCGGTGACGAACGGCTCGCCGAGCTCGGCCGCGTAGTGGCCGACGAGAGCCTCCCGCGCGTCGAGGAGTGCGGGGTGCGGGAGGGGGGCACCCTCGCGGTAGTACGCGAGGAGGCGCGGTACGGCGACGACGCGGTCGTACATCTCACGCTCCTCGGCCTGCCACGGCACGCACACCGCCAGCTCCTCGAACAGCGCGTCGGCGCCGCGGAACCACCCGGGCAGGTGGTCCACCCACGCGCCGTCACCGAGCACGGACCGCCGGAGTCCGCCCAGCGGGCCGGGCCCGATGTCCGACCCTTGGTCGAAGAGGGAGCCCTGGAGGCCGGGGAGGTCGGGAAGGGCGGTTCGTCGTGGTGCTGACGTCATGGTTCCAGCATAGCCCTACTATCGAACACCTGAGCGAATCGATGAGCGAGGCGGACCGGCGGCCACCGGCGCCCGGATGGCGAGGAAGGCGAGCGCCGCGAGGGCCGACACGCTCGCCGCGAGGGCCAAGGCGCCTGGCAGGGACCAGGTCGCGAGCGGGCCGCCGACCGCTGCCCCCAGGGCGAATCCGGTGATCTTCACGCTGGCGCCGGTGGTGAAGATCTGGCCGCGGAGGCGTTCCGGGGCCTCCCGGTGGCGGACCGCGAACAAAGCGGCAGATGGCGATCATGTTCGCGGGGTTCGACGACGTCGACTGGGCGCCCATGGGCCTTGCGTACGGCGACGCCTCCGACGTGCCGGGGCTCCTGCGGGGGCCGGCCTCGCCGGACGGTGCCGAGCGGGAGACCGCGCTCGACGGGATGCACGGCGCGGTGCGCACCGGGTATCGCGTGGCGCCGGGGACGGCGGCGCGGCTAGCGTGCGGGCGTGTATCAGCTGCGTGGGCGCGGTCGCCGCCCGGATCGCCGGGTGGGACGCGTCCCCGACGCCCGCCTGGCTTCACGCGTGGCGGTGGCGGGGGCCCGCGTCGTCATCGTCGGCTACTTCTCCGCGAAGGTGAAGAACCACGTCGCGCTCATGGACGCGGCGGACGCGGAGCTGACGGCGCGCGGTGCTCGGGTCGTGGGGCGGATCGAGCAGCGGCGTGGCGTCTCGTCCGGCGGGGTCCGGAAGATGACCTTGCCGTACTCGTCGCGCACGCTGCTGAGCAGCGGGAAGATCCGTGAGGTCGCCGAGGCCTGTGCGGAAGCCGACGCGGACGTGGTGGTGTTCGTGGCCACTCTGACGGACCACCAGCGGCGGGTGCTGACCGCGACGTTGGGGCGCCCTGCCGTGAGTCTCGCCGAGGCACGCGAGACTGCCTGACCGCTCCCTCAGCCGCGCGCGGAGGACTGTGAGCGCCTCATCGCGCCCCGTCCCCCGCCGCCGACTCCGACCGGATCGCGGATCCGTCCCGAGCGCCGGCGGCCACGGCCACCGACGGCGTGGGAGGCGCGGCTCCCTTCCGTTTCGTGCGGCGGGTCATGCTCACGCCCACGAGCACGATCACCATGCCCGCCGCCGCCCGCGGGCTGAACGGCTCGTCGAGCACCACGAATCCCAGGACCAGCGACACCACGGGCAGCAGATAGCCGACGGTCGCGGCGTTGGTGGCGCCTTCGTCGGCGATGATCCGATAGGTGAGGTGAAACGTGATCCCCGTGGCGAGGATCCCCAAAATCACGACCGCGATCAGGCCCGACGTCGTGATGTGGGCCGGAGGCCGACCGCCGAGCGGCAGGCTGAGCCCGGTCAGGACGGTCGCGGCGACGAGCTGGGCCGAGGAGAGGGAGAGCGTCGCGTGGCCCCGCCCCACGAGGTGACGTCCCATGTAGGCGAAGCCGACCGCGTAGCTCGCCGCCGCCGCGACGATGGCCAGGGCGCCCCAGCCGATCTGTCCCGTTCCCTGCCATGGGGCGAAGATCACCACCACCCCGGCGAAGCCGAGCAGCAGGCCGCCCGCGCGGACGGGGCGGAGTCCGCGTTCCGTGCCGAGCGCGAGGCCGAGCAGGAGGGACCAGAGCGGCGTCGTCGCGTTCAGCACTCCGGCCAGTCCGGAGCCGACGGTCCGCTGGCCGAGGCTGAACAGCGCGAACGGCAGGGCGTTGCACCAGAAGGCCGCCACGAAGACGTGACCCCAGACGGCCCGGCCGCGCGGGAGACGCCGCCGGGTCGCCAGGCACAGGACGAGCAGGGTGCCCGCGCCGAGGAGGCAGCGGGCCACGGTGACGTGGAGCGGCGACAGGACACGCAGGGCCAGCTCGATCCAGAGGAACGTCGACCCCCACAGCAGGGCGAGTACGCCCATCCGGGCCCCGGCCCGCACTCCGCCCTCGGCACTCTTCACGCTCGGTCTCCTCCGTGGGATTCAGCTGGGAGAACAACGATGCCGCCCCACCACCCTTCAGCACCATCACAAGATGCTTCATCACCCTTAAGCTGGGCTACATGCTCGATGTGAGACGGATGCAGATCCTGCGGGCCGTGGTGACCAGCGGATCGGTGACCGCCGCCGCGGCGGCGCTGGGGTACACGCCGTCCGCGGTGAGCCAGCAGGTGGCGGCCCTGGAAAGGGAGGCCGGCATCGCCCTGCTCGAACGGGCCGGCCGCGGGGTGCGTCCGACGACGGCGGGCCTGCTCCTCACCCAGTACGCGGCGGCCATCGGCCGGAACCTCGCCGAGGCCGAAGCCGCGCTGGCCGATCTACGGGCCGGGCGGACCGGCAGCCTCGCCGTCCGCTACTTCGGCTCGGTCGGGCCCGCGCTGGTGGCCCCCGCACTGGCCCGGCTGCGCCGGGACCATCCGGGGGTCCGGCTCGATCTCACGCTGCTCGATCCCCAGGAGGCGCTCCCCGAGGTCGCCCGGGGAGACGCGGACGTCGCGGTCGTGGTCCGCCCGCGCGAGGACACGGTCCCGGGTCTCCGCCTCGTCCACCTCCTCGACGACGAGTACCTCGCCGCGCTGCCGCCGGGGCACCCGCTGGCCGCGCGGCGCGTGCTCGACCTGGCCGATCTCGCCGCCGAACCATGGGTCGGAAGCGAGCCTCAGGGTCCGTGCCTCGACGTCGTGCTCGGGGCGTGCGCCACGGCGGGTTTCACCCCGGACTTCGTGGCGGGAAGCGAGGACTACGCGACCGCGTTGGGGTTCGTCGCGGCCGGTCTCGGCGTCGGCCTCGTCCCCCGGCTCGGCGCGGGTGGCCGCCGTACGGACGTCGTGCTCCGCAGGGTACGGAGCCCGCGCCCGGTCAGGACCGTACAGGCGGCCGTCCGGGAGGGCGCGCCCCGCCACCCCGCCCTCACCACACTGCTCGAAGCGCTCGGGGAGGCGGCGCGGCGGTCCGTTTCGGGGGCCGGGCTTTCGGGGGCCGGCCTCTCGGCGGCAGGGCCACGCGGGCGCGGGCAGCCGCCGGTCAACGCCCCGGGGTGAGGCCGCCCGGGCGGTCGATCCGGTAGACGTAGTGGGCACGGTCGTCGATCGGATTGTCGGGTTCGAGGGAGGCCTCGGCGACACGGTGGAAGCCCGCCTTCTCCAGGACCCGCCAGGACGGACGGTTGGCCGTGTGGACGGGGACGATGATCGCGGTGGCCTCGGGGTGGTCGGTCCAGGTCGCGCCGACGATCGCCCGGATCAGTCGTACGCCGTGGCCCCGGCCCACCAGGTGGGGATCGCCGATCAGGTAGTCGATGGACATCGCGCCGTCCGGTACGTCGACCACGGCCGCCAACTCGGCCTCGTAGTCCGGGAAGTCGGCGAGGCGGCAGCGCTGGACGAGGCCGAGCGGCCGGCCGTCGAGGAGGACGAGCAGGTCCTCCGACGGCTCCTCGCCCCGCGCGGCGGGGCCGAAATCGCGCGCCACTGCCTCGGGGGACGTCTCGTGGTTCCACCAGCGTGCCGTGTGCGGCTGGGCCAGCCACTCCGCCAGCCGCGGGAAGTCGGGTTCGCCGAGCCGGCGCCAGGTGATCATCAGGGCTGCTCCGCGGGTGGCCGGTGTCGGTCGTCGTACCCGACGAAGAGTAGGGCGGCCATGGAGCGTGTGTCCGACGAAATCGTGTTTCGCGCCGCGCGTCCGACGCCCTACTGTGGCGCGGTGACGACGCGGATGATCATTCTCAACGGTGGTTCCAGCTCGGGGAAGTCCGGGATCGTGCGATGCCTGCAGGCCGTGCTGCCCGATCCGTGGCTGACGTTCGGGTGCGACTCGTTCGTCGACGCCCTGCCCGCGAGGATGCAGGCCTCGGACGGGGGAATCGCGTTCGCGCCGGACGGCGAGGTCACCGTCGGGGCGGACTTCCTCGCGCTGGAGGCGGCCTGGCGGGAAGGCGTCGCGACGATGGCCCGCGCGGGCGCGCGGATCATCATCGACGACGTCTTCCTGAGCGGAGCGGCCTCCCAGCGGCGGTGGCGGACGGCGCTCGGCGACGTGCCGGTGCTGTGGGTGGGAGTGCGGTGCGCGAGCGCGACCGCCGCGGGCCGTGAGGTGGCGCGGGGAGACCGCGTCCCGGGCATGGCGGCGGCGCAGGCGCTGTCGGTGCACGAGGACGTGTTCTACGACCTGGAGGTGGACACGACGCACACCGAGTCCCTGGACTGCGCGCGCACCATCGCCGCCCGCGTCGCCTGAGGACGACACCCGTCCCGACGGCCCGGCACACCGAACCGCCGCTGACCACGGTCCGCCGGCCGATGCGGGAGATGGGCCGAGCGGCCGCCCGCATGCTGCCGGCCGGCCTCGCGGGCGCGCCGATCCCCGACGAACCCCTGGTCCTCCGCATGGAGTTGATCGTCAGCGGCTCCGCACCGAAGTCCTGAGCTCGTAGGATCGCGTCATGACGGCTCTGGAATCCTTCGTCTTCGTTCGCCACGTGGACGGACTCCGATACCGCTTCGAGCGCGACGGCGAACGCCACGGGCGGCCCGCCTACCGCCGAACGGACGGGCGGGTGTGGTGCGTCTGGGGGCCGGACGACGCCTGGCACTGCCGTCTCCCGGACGGCCTCGTCACGGCCCACCCCGCGAACGGCACCGGCGACGAACCCGAGCCCCCTGCCACCGTCTGGCGCAGCTTCAAGGGCGACCGGTCCTACCTCTACGACCTCCGCGCCCTGCGATCCGGAATCGAGGAGGACGACCCGGTCGGCTCGGCGTAGGCTTCGGTCGGTATCGACGCGACGGGGGCGGAGCACATGGCGGCTGGGGAAGTACCGCGGTGGGGGTCGACCCTCGACTCGGTCGTCGTGTACGCGCAGGGGGCGGTGTGCCTCCGCCTCGCCCGGGGTGCCGTGCCGTCCGACGGTCGGATACGGGTGACGGGGCTGCCCCGCTCGCTGGACCCCGGCTCGCTGCGGGCCCGTGTCCGGGGAACTGCCGGGGCGCGCGTCACCGAGGCGCGGGTGGAGGCCGAGGCAGAGCCGCTCGTCGGCGGGACGCCCGACGCGGCGCGGCGCGAGGTCGAGCGGCTGCGCGACGCGTACGAGGCGGCGCAGGCGCGCCGGAACCGGCAGCAGGACCGCGTCAAGGAGGTCCAGGCCCTCCGGCCCGTGCCGCCCGGCCGCAAGCGCGAGGATCCCCACCGCCGTACCCCCGTCGGCGCCTGGCTGGATCTCGCCGACTTCGTCGACGACCGGCTGACGGGGCTGCACGCGCGCCTCGTCGAGCTGGAGGAGGCGCTGCGCATCGCCGAGCACGAGCTGACCGTCGCCGCCGACCGGCTCGACCGCGCCTCCACCGACACCCCGCCGGCGCACGTGGAGACCTCGGTCTGCGCGGTCCTGACCCTCGACGTCACCGACTCCGACGCCGATGCCGCCGAGGTGGAGGTGGAAGTGGAGTACGGGGTGCCTGGTGCCGTCTGGGTGCCTGCCTACCGTCTCCGGCACCGTCAGGGTGACGGCACCGGACGTCTGGTGCTGCGCGCCTCGGTCGCCCAGCGCACCGGCGAGGACTGGACCGGAGTCCGTGTCGCCCTGGCCACCGCCGATCTCCGTCGCCGTACCGACCTGCCGAGGCTCCGCTCGATCCGGGTCGGACGCCGTCAGGCCGCTCCCGCGCCTTCCGGCTGGCGCGAGCCTCCGGCCGGGCTCGGCGACCTGTTCTCCGGTTACGACGCGGCGGGCCCTCGTCCGGATGACGGCCAGTCCGTGGTCTGGGGTGGTGCGGCCGGCGCCGCGCCCGGGTCCGCTCCGCCGCCACCACCGCCACCGCCACCTGCTCCGTCGGCGCCGCAGGGTTACGGAGGCGCTCCCGCCGCGTTCCCGGTACCCGGCAGCGCGTCCGATGGTCCCCCGGAGGCCTTCGGGATGCCCGCCGCCACGGGGCTGCCGGCCGGTGCGCGGTCGCAGGACCGGCGGCGTTCCGTCGGCAGGCCCCTCACGGGTGCGCCCGCTCCCCTGGCACGCATGGCTCCCGCGGCGCCGGGGGCTCCCGGCTCCGCCGCGCCACCGCCTCCGGCGCCGGTGACCGGTCCGCCGCGGCCGAGCGGCGCCGAGCTCGACTACGCCGCCCTCGTCCTGTCCGGCCCGGACGAACAGGGTGCGCGCAGGGGCCGGTTGTTTGCCGACGCCCCCTTCGATCCGGTGGCGGCCGAGTGCCGGCGTCGCGCCGAGGCGGTGGCCATGCTGCCGCTGCCCGGGCACGCCGTGCGGCCCCGTGCGTCGGCCGGTTCCTTCGACCACCGCTTCGACGCGACCGCCCGCGCCGACGTTCCCTCGGACGGCACCTGGCACACCGTCACCGTCGGCGAGATCCCGGTCGGTCTGCGCACCGAGTACCTCTGCGTGCCGTCCGTGGAGCAGACGGTGTACGCGACGCTGGTCCTGGACAACGCCACCGGTCAGGCCCTCCTGGCGGGGCCGGTGGAGGTCACCGTCGACGACGAGTTCCTGCTGACCGCCGCGCTGCCCACGCTCGCCCCGGGCGGTGTCAGCCGGGTGGGGCTCGGAGCTGCCGAGGGCATCCGGGTCACGCGGCGTACGAACGTCCACGAGTCGACCTCGGGCCTGCGCAACCACACCACCGTCCTCGACCACCGCGTCCATGTGGAGCTGGCCAACGGGCTCGCGAGGCCCGTCACCGTCGAGGTCCGCGAGCGGGTGCCGGTCACCTCCGATCCGGACGTCCGGATCGAGGAGCGCGCCGACTGGACGGCGCCCGCCGCGGACACGGGGGCCGATCGCCATGCGCCGGGCACCCGCGTCTGGCGGGTGGACCTGGCCGCAGGTGCCACCACCGCCCTCGACGGCGGTTACGAGATCCGTATCCCGACCGGCAAGGCCCTGGTCGGCGGCAACCGCAGGAGCTGACACCCGCCATGTCCACGGCCCCGAAGCCGATCGCCCTCCCCGTCACCGCCGTCACGTGCCTGGAGGATCGCGCCCACGTCGAACGCTCCACCGTGCTCGACCTCGTGGCCGGGGTCCAGCGGCTACGTCTCGGACCGGTCAGCGCGCTGGCCGTCGACCGCACCCTCCACGCGGAGCTGACCGCCGATCACCCCGCGTCCGTGCTCGACGTGCGGATCGTCCGCGACTGGACGCCGCGCGGCCCCCTGCCGTCGGCCGACGACGACTCGGCCCTGCGCCTGCGCGTGCACTCCCTCGAAAAGGAGCGGGTCACCCTGGAGCAGCGGCGCGACCGGCTCCGCGCCCGTCTCGACCTGCTGGGCCGGCTCGCCGTCGACGTGCTGCGGGACATCGGCGAGGGTGCCGGCCACGGGGAGAGCGAACGGCCGCGCTGGGCCCGGGAGCTGGACCGGGTGGACGAGGAGCGCGACGAGCACGGTGAGCGACTCCGTACCGTGGAGGCACGGCTGTCCGCCGTCGCCGCCGAACTCGGCGCGTCCCGGCGGGCCATGGAACTCGCCGAGGAGGAGCCCGCCGAGCTGTTCGGCCATGTGGAGCTGACCGTGGAGGCCTCGGCCGCCGGGCCGGCCACGCTGCGCCTGAGCCATCTCACCCCCTGCGCGCTGTGGCGGCCCGCCTACCGGGCCGTGCTCGACGGGCAGTCCCTCACGCTGGAGACCGAGGCGATGGTCTGGCAGCGCACCGGCGAGGACTGGTCGGACGTACGGCTGACCTTGTCGACGGCCCGCTCGGCGCTGGCCACCGATCCCCCGCGGCTGGGTGAGGACCGGCTGACGCTCAAGGACCGCTCGTCGGCGGAGCGTCGTACGGTCGACGTCGAACTGCGGGAGGAGGAGATCGGGAGCCTCGGCCCGGTCCCGGTACTCGGCCTGCCGGGGGTGGACGACGGCGGCGAGGCCCGTGTCCTGAGGGCTCCCGCGCCGGTCTCGGTGCCCGGTGACGGGCGCGCTCATCGCGTGCCGCTGTCCTCGTTCACGACGGCCGCGCACCGGGAGTACGGCTGCTCCCCCGAGCTGTCTCCCCTGGTCACCGAGGTGGTGCGGTTCGACAACCAGTCCGGACACGCCCTGCTCGCCGGGCCGGTGGATCTGGTCCGCGACAGCGGTTTCGGCGGTCGCGGCACGCTGGACTTCACCGCTCCCGGCGCTCCTGTCGAGCTGGCCTTCGGCAGCCGCGACGACTACCGGGTCGTCCGGGAGGCCGAGGCGTCCCGCGACACCACCGGGATCACCCAGCGGACCGTGGTGACGCGCACGGTCCGGCTGCATCTGTCCCGGTTCTCCGCTCCCGGGGAGCGCGGCGAGCGGGTGGTCGCCCTGCGGGAGCGGATCCCGGTCTCCGAGGTCTCGGCGGTGGAGGTGCGCCTGCGCGAGGACGCGTGCTCCCCGGCGCCCGAGAAGGCGGACGCCGAGGGCATCGTCCGCTGGGACGTCGCTCTCCCGCCCGGCGGCCGCCGGACGGTCACCCTGGTCTACGAGTTGACGGCGAGCGCCAAGGTCACGGGGCTCTGACCTCGGCGAGGTCCTGCTCGGCGAGGTCGTCCCGAGGCGCGCGGTCGTCCTGAGGCGTCCTGCCGCGTCCAGTCGTCCAGCGGCGGCCGGTCGTCCAGCGGCCAGTCGTGCGCGTCGAAGCCGTCCGGCGGCTCGCCGCAGGAGCCGGTCGCCCGGGCGCAGCCCGGCTTCCTGGAGGACGGTCGCGGCGCGGGGTGACGCCTCGGCGAACTCGCGTGAGGTCCAGCGGAGTCCGCCGTGGACGAGGCCTCCTTGTCGGCCGCCGAGCGAACGGCATCGTCCAGCAGCGCACTGAGATGCGTCACGTTCTCCTGACGAGCCTCGCCGGTCCCGGACCGGCCATGGCGGGAAGCTCTGAATGATGCTTCACTTCTTCCATGGCCTACCGCAAGACCCCAGCGGAGATCCGTCGGCTCGAATCCGTCCGCGACCACCTCGTCACCCGGGCGACCGAGGTCGTCGCCGAGGTCGGCTGGGCGCAGGCGTCCGTGACGGCGGTCGCCGACGCCGCCGGGATCGCCGCCGGCTCGGTCTACCAGCACTTCCCGTCCAAGGCGGCACTCGCCGTCGAGGTGTTCCGGCGTGCCTCCGGGCACGAGGTCGAGGTCCTCGGCGAGGTGCTGCGCGCCGACGGCGATCCCGTCGCACGCCTCGCCCGCGGCGTCGAGACCTTCGCCCGGCGCGCCCTGGAGAACCGCGGTCTCGCCTACGCGCTGCTCGCCGCGCCGGCCGAACCGGCCGTCGGCGCCGAGCGGCTCGCCTACCGTCTCCGCTACCGGGCCCTGTTCGCCGAGACGGTCGAGCAGGGCATGGCGGCGGGGCTGCTGCCGCCCCAGGACGGGCGGGTCACCGCGGCCGCCCTCACCGGGGCGATCGGCGAGGTCCTCGTCGACCCGCTCGGCATGACCGGCACCCCCGGCGAGGGCAGCACCGCGGAACTCCTCGTCGAACTCGTCGCCATGGCTTTGCGCTGCGCGGGCGCCACGCCGACGCCGTGACCTCTGTTCGCCACTCGCCACCTGGAGGAGTCCGATGACCGCCACCGTCCCCCGCACCACCCCGAGCGCCGTGACGCACGAGGTGACCAACCAGCCCCCGCCGCTCTCGGGCCACGACGTCGCCGACGACCCGGTGCTGATCGAGGGCGTGCGCCGGGAGGGCGCGGAGTGGTACCTCGACGACCTGCACCGGATCGGCCGGCTGGCGGGCAGCGAGGAGACACAGCGCTGGGCCGACGAGGCCAATCGGTACGAGCCCGCGCTGCGCACCCATGACCGCTACGGCCACCGCGTCGACGAGGTCGACTTCCACCCCTCGTACCACGCCCTGATGGACGTGGCGGTCAGTGAGGGGCTCGCCGGCAGCGCCTGGGCCGACCCGCGGCCCGGCGCCCATGTGGCGCGCGCCGCCGGGTTCATGGTGTGGAGCAGCGCCGAGTCCGGGCACGGCTGCCCGGTCTCCATGACGTACGCGGTCGTCCCTGCCCTGCGCCGCTCCCCCGAACTCGCCGCGGTCTACGAGCCGTTGCTCACGAGCCGGGTGTACGACCCGGGTCTGCGCGCCCCCGGCGGGAAGCGCGGTCTGCTCGCCGGGATGGGCATGACGGAGAAGCAGGGCGGGACCGACGTCCGCTCCAACACCACCACGGCGGAGGAGCAGCCGGACGGGACCTGGCGGCTGCGGGGGCACAAGTGGTTCACCAGCGCCCCGATGAACGACCTCTTCCTCGTGCTCGCCCAGGCGCCCGGCGGCCTGTCCTGTTTCCTCGTGCCGCGGGTGCTGCCCGACGGCAGCCGCAACACGTTCCGCATCCAGCGGCTCAAGGACAAGCTCGGCAACCGCTCCAACGCCAGCAGCGAGCCCGAGTTCGACGACACCGTCGCCTGGCTCGTCGGTGACGAGGGCAAGGGCGTGCGCACGATCATCGACATGGTGACCATGACGCGGCTGGACTGTGTGCTGGGCTCCGCGTCCGGTACCCGCGCCGCGCTCGCCCAGGCCGCCCATCACGCGCGCCACCGGTCCGTCTTCGGCGCGCGGCTCGTCGAGCAGCCGCTGATGCGCAACGTCCTGGCCGACCTCGGCCTGGAGTCGGAGGCCGCCACCGCTCTCGCGCTGCGCCTGGCCGGGGCGGCGGACCGCGCCCAGCGCGGCGACGCCGGGGAGCGGGCGTTCCTGCGCCTTGCCACGGCGGTCGGCAAGTACTGGGTCTGCAAGCGGCAGCCGGCCGCGGTCGCCGAGGCCCTGGAGTGCCTCGGCGGCAACGGCTACGACGAGGCGTCCGGCCTGCCCCGCCTCTACCGCGACGCCCCGCTCAACGGCATCTGGGAAGGCTCGGGCAACGTCAACGCGCTCGACATGCTGCGTGCGCTGGCCCGTGAGCCGGAGTCCCTCGAAGCCTTCGGCGCGGAGATCGGGGCCGCCGGCGGAGCGGACCGGCGGCTCGACGCCGCGTGGCGCGAGCTGCGCGCGGAGCTCGTCCTCACCGAGGACGCGCCGCTGCGCGCCCGGCGGCTCATCGAGCGGGCCGCGCTCGTCCTGCAGGGCTCGCTCCTGGTCCGCCACGCTCCGGCCGCCGTCGCCGACGCGTTCTGCGCGTCCCGCCTCGCCGGTGACCGGGGCTTGGCCTTCGGCACCCTCCCGGCCGGCACCGACTTCGCGGGCCTGCTGGACCGCCTGCCCCGGTAGTAGTGACCGTCTGGCCCCGGTGGCGACCAGCTGCCCCGGACGGCCGGCACCCGCCCCGTCAGTCCGCCGTTTCCGAGTGGCTCCACCGAACGGCAGTCCCGGCGCCCGCCCCTCTCGTACGGGCGCGGGCGCCGGACGCACACCGCGGGGCACGACCCGGACTTCGCGGCGGTTAACGGCACGTATCGCCGTACCTAGGGTGTCCGCCATGACCCCCACTCCCGGCGCCCACCTCGCCATGTTCTCCATCGCCGCCCACGGACACGTGAACCCGAGTCTGGACGTCATCCGCGAGCTCGTCGCGCGCGGCCACCGCGTCAGTTACGCCGTCCCGGCCCCCTTCGCGGAGAAGGTCGCGGAGACCGGGGCCATGCCCGTCGTCTACGCCTCGACGCTGCCGACGGACGACGACCCGGACGCCTGGGGCACGGAGCTGATCGACCAAGTCGAACCGTTCCTGACCGACGCCGTGCAGGCGTTGCCGCAGCTCGCCAAGGCCTTCGAGGAGGACCGGCCCGACCTGGTGCTCCACGACATCACGGCCTACCCGGCCCCCGTCCTCGCCCACACGTGGGGCGTTCCCTCGCTCTCACTGTGGCCGAACCTCGTGCCGTGGGAGGGGTACGAGGAGGAGGTCGCCGAGCCGATGTTCGCCGAGCTCAAGGCGTCGCCGCGCGGCAGGGCCTACTACGCGCGGTTCGCGGCGTGGCTGGCCGAGCACGGGGTCGACACCCACCCGGACCGGCTGATCGCCCGACCGCGGCGGGCTCTCGTGCTGATTCCCCGGGTGCTCCAGCCGCACGCCGACCGGGTCGACGAGGCCGTCTACACCTTCGTCGGCGCCTGTCAGGGCGCGCGGGCGGACCAAGGGGAGTGGCGGCGGCCGGCGGGCGCGGACAAGGTGGTGCTGGTCTCGCTGGGTTCGTCCTTCACCAAGCGGCCGGAGTTCTACCGGGCCTGCGTGGAGGCGTTCCGCACGCTTCCGGAGTGGCATGTCGTCCTGCAGATCGGGAGGTTCGTCGACCGGGCCGAGCTCGGCGACCTGCCCGAGAACGTCGAAGTGCACTCCTGGGTACCCCAGTTGGCGATCCTGCGGCAGGCCGATGCCTTCGTCACCCACGCGGGCGCGGGCGGCAGTCAGGAGGGACTGGCCACCGCCACCCCGATGGTCGCCGTCCCGCAGGCCGTCGACCAGTTCGGGAACGCCGACATGCTCCAGGCCCTGGGGGTCGCCCGGCACCTGCCGATGGAGGACGTCACCCCCGAGCGGCTGCGCGAGGCCGTGATCGCCCTCGTCGGCGACCCCGAGGTGGCCCGCCGGGCCGCCCGGATCCAGGAGGACATGGCGCGGGAGGGCGGCACGCGCCGCGCCGCCGACCTGATCGAGGCCGAGCTCGACCGAGGCCCGCGGCGCGGCCCGGATCCCCTGACCGCCGCGCCGGCCTCGATCCGCTGACGGACCTTCAGGGCATCCGGTACGCCCGGCGGACCCGTACACCCGGAGTCGTCAGACCACCGCGCCCGAGCGGTCGCGCTCCGAGCCCGCCCGCTGTCGCGGGGCGGCCCCGCCCCGGGGTGCGGGGGCCGGGTGGCGGGACTCCAGGGTGACGGCCAGCGGCATCGCGGTGAAGACGGTGGACGCCATGCCGCACACCACTCCGGCGAGCACGGCGACGGAGAAGTCCGTGAGCGAGTCGCCGCCCAGGACGGCGAGGGCCACCAGGACGAAGAGCGCCCCCATGCCGGTGTTGACCGTGCGCGGGAGGGTCTGGGCGACGGCCCGGTCGGCGAGGTCGGGGAGCGGGATGCCGCCGCCCCGGCGCCGCAGTTCGCGCAGCCGGTCGAGCACGACCACGGAGTCGTTGACCGAGTAGCCGACGACGGTCAGCAGCGCGGCGAGGAACACGCTGTCGACCGGCTTGCCCAGCCAGGCGAACATGCCGACGACGAGCAGGACGTCCTGGGCCATCGCCGCGACCGTCGCCGCCGCGTACGTCCAGCGGAACCGCACGGTCAGATAGAGGAGCTGCGCCGCCACCGCGAGACCGAGGGCGATGAGCGCGTGGGTGCGCAGCTCCCCGCCGAGGCTCGGGCCGATCAGGTCGTCGCGCTCCACGGCCACCGGTCCCGCGACGCGGCTGAGCGCCTCCCGGATCTCCCGCTGCTCGTCGTCGCCGGTCTCCCGGGTGCGTACGGAGACGTCCCCGTCACCGGTCGCCTGGACGACGGCGTCGGGGAAGCCCGCGCCGACGACCACCGCGCGGGCCGTGTCGGCGTCCACCGGGCGTTCGGCCGTGTACTGGACGACCCGGCCGCCGGTGAACTCGACGCCGAGCTCCACGCCCCGGACGCCGATCCCGGCCAGCGCGACCATCAGGAGCGCGGCGCAGCCGGTCAGCCAGCGCCGGCGCCGGGCCATCAGCCGGGGTACGCGGCGGTTCAGCCGCGTGCGCAGCCGGCCGAGGCCGGCGATGCCGGTCACGGCCGGACGGCGGCGCACCGCGGGCAGCCGGAGCGCCCACTCGGCGAACAGCCGGGTGATGACCATGGCGGTGAGCATCGAGGCAACGACGCCGATCGCGAGCGTCACGCCGAAGCCCTTGACGGGGCCCGAGGCGAAGACGAAGAGCAGGCCGGCGGCGAGCAGGGTCGTGACGTTGGAGTCGGCGACGGCGCTCCACGCCTTGCCGAAGGCCGTCGCCACCGGACGGCGCGGATCGCGCTCGGCGGCGGGGCGGCCCAGGGCCGCGTACTCCTCCCTGGCCCGTTCGAAGACCAGGACGTTGGCGTCGACGGCGATGCCGACGGCCAGGACGAAGCCCGCGAGTCCGGGCAGCGTGAGGGTGGCTCCGACGGCGACGACGGCGGCGTACGAGATCAGCCCGTACAGCAGGAGGGCGGCGGTGGCGAGGAGGCCGAGGAGCCGGTAGACCACGATGACGAAGACGCCGGTGCAGGCCAGGCCGATGACGGCGGCGAGGGCGCTGGCCCGGATCGCGTCGGCACCGAGCGTCGGGCCCACGGTGCTCTGTTCGACGGTCGTCACCGGGACGGGCAGCGCGCCGCCCTGGACGAGCGCCGCGAGGTCGCGCGCCTCCTGCGCGGAGAACGCGCCGGTGATCTGCGCGGAGCCGCCGCCGATGCCCGCCCCGCACGGGACGCCTGTCTGCATGCCGGGGGCGGAGACGATCCGGTCGTCGAGCACGATCGCGACCCTGCGGGCCGGATCGCCGGGCGCCGCGCAGGCGGCGTCGCCGGTGAGCCGAGCCCAGGTGCCCGCGGCCCCGTCGCGGAAGGAGAGGTCGACGGTCCAGCCGCGGCCGTTCACCGTGTCGAGCACGGCCTCGGCCTCCTCAACGCCCTCACCGGTGAGCGCGGGTGCGGCGAGGGCGAGGAAGCGGCCCGGCGCGTCCGGGTCGGCGAGGACGCGCGTCCCGTCGGCGGCCACCGGTCCGGCCGGTCCTTCGGCGGGGCCGGTGACGGCGTGGAGGGTGAGCTGCGCCGTACGGCCGATGACCTCGGCGGCGTGACGCGGGTCGCGGAGGCCGGGGAGTTCGACGACGATGCGCCGCTCGCCGGAGCGCGCGAGCGAGGGTTCGGCGACGCCGAGGCCGTCGACGCGGGTGCGGAGCACTTCCAGGGCGCGGTCGGTGGCCGCCGCGTCGGCGCGTACGGAGGGCGCGTCCTGTGTCTCCAGGACGATGCGGGTCCCGCCGCGGAGGTCGAGTCCGAGACGGGGCGGGGTGGTCAGGGTGATCCAGACGGAGAGCGCGACGACGGCGAGCGCGAGGAGCGCGCGCCAGAGGACGGCACGAGAGGACATGGGTGACTCCACAGGCGGCGCACGGATCGGCGGGCCGCCACCTGGTGGGGCCCTGCCGTCCGTGTCGGACGAACGGTCGGATACGCGCCGATGACGGACCGGTCCGGGACATGCCGATGGCCCGGACGGCGGGCGCGGGAGAACGTCAGCTGTGCCGGGGAGAGGGAGGACCGCGGGAATCCCGCGGCTCGTGGCAGTCGCCGGGCGGCGCGCGCTCGCGGCGGGGGCCGCCCGCGAGGACGCCACGGGCGGGTACGGAGAGGTCGGCCACCGCGGCGGCCGGCGCGGCGGGCGGTGCCGGGAACCGTACGGAGTGCTCGACGGCGGCCGGGAGTTCGGCGACGGCGTCGGGCGCGAGATGGGTCTCCGGCGACGTGGCGAGATGCCCGGCTTCGGAGGGCGCGGTGAGGTGCCCGTCCCCGTCGGGCGCGGTGTGGTGTACGGCTCCGGCGTACGCGGTGGGGGGTACGGGCGCCGCCTGGGCGCTCGGCGTCTGGAGCAGTAGCAGGGACCACAACGCGCAGAGGATGGCGGGCAGGAGGGCCGTGAGTCGGCGCGCGGCGCGTGCCACCGGTTCCGCCCCCTCCCGTACTCCACTGTCCCGACGTCAGGTGTGTGCTGGAGCCTCAGCGTAGACCGGACGGCAAACGACCCGGCCACCAGGCTCGCACCACAGGAGTGCTGGTGCGCACGACGGATGAGTACGCGTGCTCATGTCCGCGCCGCGCGGCCCCTGGACGATGGTCCTGTCACCGCTTCGTCCTCGGATCCAGGGGGCCCTCCCGTGCTCAGCCGTATCGCAGCGAACCTCGTCCCGTTCTTCGGGCGTCTCACCGTCACCACCGACCCCGGGGCCCGCCTCGAACCCGGCAGCATCCTCGTCGTCAACCACACCTCGCTGGCCGACCCGGCGCTCGTGCTCGCCGCACTGCGCGGGCGGCTGGCCGTCGAGCCCGTCCTGCTGGCCGCCGCGGGCCTCTGGCGGATCCCGGTACTCGGCCGCGCCCTGGCCCGGGAGGGTCACGTGCCCGTCCACCGGAACTCGGCGCGGGCCGCCGTCGCCCTGGACCACGCGGCGGTCGCGCTCGCCTCGGGGCGGCACGTGATGCTGTACGCGGAAGGCCGCATCCCGCCCCGCAGGGACGCCGCGGAGAACCCGCCGGAGCTGTTCCGCACCGGGCTCGCGCGCCTTGCACGGGCGACGGGGGCGCCGGTCGTCCCGATCGGACAGGCCGGTGCCCGACGGATCACCTCCGGCGGGCGGACGAAGCAGATCGCCGGGGTGCTCACGGCGCCCGTCCGCAGACCCGGCCTGCATGTGCACATCGGTGCGCCGATCCGGCTGCCGGAGGACGTGGCCGCGGCGACCGCCCTGGCCCACGGCGCCGTCACCGCGGCCTGGCGGACGGCGGCCGGGGCCCTCGGCGAGCCGGCGGCGCTCGACCGGGAGACGGGTCCGGTCATGGGGTCGCGTGGGACACGGCGCCGGACCGACCGGCGCCGGGGCTGACGGGCGCGCCGCCCGTCAGGCGGTGCCGCTCGGGGCGCGCTGCGCCGGGCTCGCCTTCTCCTCCGCGTCGGCCAGCCAGAACAGCAGTGGGGAGAGGGCGAGTTCGAGGGCGGCGAGCGCCACCTGGAACCCGTGGGGCCACCCCTCCACGAGGAGCGACAGGAGCCGCCCGAGGGCTCCCAGGAGGAACACGGCGGTGAGCCATCGGACCGCCGTGGCCGGGATCGGCCGCTGCCTCGCCGCCCAGAGCCAGGCGAGGCCGTACCCGGCGAAGATCGCGCCGAAGAACCGGCCCAGGCTGTCGATGGTCGGGCCGGCCGACTCGCCGCCGGGGATCGAGGCGTTGCCGAGCAGGACGTGGGCGAGCCCGATCGCCACGCAGGCGTACCCCATCGTGAGGACGAGCCCGCGCAGCACCTTGGCCTTGGTCATGCTCCCAACCCCCGTTCGACAGGCGCCCGTTGCGCGGGCGCGTGGTCGGCAGCCTACGGCGCCAGGCCGAGGTCGCCACCGGCCGGGGGTGTGAAGTAGCGGGCGACGTCCGCGTCGGTGACCTCGGGGAGCGTCGGCGGGTTCCAGTGGGGGTCGCGGTCCTTGTCGACGACCTGGGCGCGGATGCCCTCCACGAGGTCGGGGGTGGTCAGCGCCGTGCAGGAGACGCGGAACTCCAGGTCCAGGACCTCTTCCAGGGTCGCGAGCGCGCGGGAGCGGCGGAGGGTGGCCAACGTGGCCTTGAGCGCGGTCGGGGACTTCGCGAGGAGGGTGGTGGCGGCTTCCTTGGCGTCCGGGACGCCGGTCTCGAAGAGGCGCTCGACGATCGCCTCGACCGTTCCGGCGTCGTAGCAGGCGTCGATCCACCCCCGCTGTTCGGCCAGGACGCCGGGCGGGGGCGTCACCGCGTGCCGGGAGACGGCCTCGTCGGCGGGCAGCCGGGTCAGATCCCTGGCCAGGGCGGTGAGCCCGGCGAAGGGGACGACGTGGTCGGCGAGGCCGGTGAGGAGGGCGTCGGCGGCGCCGATGGGGGTGCCGGTGAGGGCGAGGTGGGTGCCGAGTTCGCCGGGAGCGCGGCCGAGGAGGTACGTACCGCCGACGTCGGGGACGAGGCCGATGCCGGTCTCCGGCATGGCCACCCGCGAGCGTTCGGTGACGACGCGGACGGAGCCGTGCGCGGAGACGCCGACGCCGCCGCCCATGACGATGCCGTCCATGAAGGCGACGTAGGGCTTCGGGTAGCGGGCGATGCGGGCATTGAGCCGGTACTCGTCCCGCCAGAACGCCTCGGAGGCCGTGCCGTCGGCGCGGGCGTCGTCGTGGATGGCGCGGATGTCGCCGCCCGCACAGAGACCGCGCTCCCCCGCGCCTTCGACGACGACGGTGGTGACGGCCGGGTCGTGTTCCCACGCGGTGAGGGCCCGGTCGACGGCGAGGACCATGGTGTGGGTCAGCGCGTTGATGGCGCGGGGGCGGTTGAGGGTGATGAACCCGGCCCGGCCCTCCGTCCGGAGGAGTACGTCGGGCGTTCCGGTCGGCACGATCACTCGGCCCTTTCCCTTGGCGGCTCGGCTTTCCCGATCACCGTACCGGGGCGGGCCGAGGCCTGGGCGCGCGGAAAGGCGAGGCCCGGGTGGGGGGGGAGGCGACGCCAGGGCGCGCGGAGAGGCGAGGGCGGGAAGGACTCATCCGCTTCTCGCGGATCCTGATTGCACGGTGCACGGCCATCGATCGACCGCTACCCCGCGTCCTCTATGGCGAGTCCTTCCCGTCCCCTCCATGGAACCACCGCTCCGGTGGGGGCGCGAGCGCCCGTCGGAGCGGTGGTTCCGAGGGTCGGGCGGATCAGGCCGGGAGCAGGTCCTGGGGGACGCGCACCTGGCGGGGGGTCGCCATGCGGAGTTCGACGATGTCGCGGACCGTGGGCCACTCCTCGTCGAGGATCGAGTAGAAGGCCGTGTCCCGGACCGCGCCGTCGAGGCCGCGGGAGTGGGCCCGGCGGACACCTTCGCAGGTGGCGCCGAGGCGTTCGATCGCGATCCGGGAGCGGGTGTTGCGGGCGTCCGCGCGCATCGTGATCCGGCGGACGCCCCAGGTTTCGAAGGCGTGCCGGAACATCAGGTACTTGGCCTCGGTGTTCATCCCGGTGCCCCGGGCGTCGCCGCCGATCCAGGTGTTCCCGATCTCTGCCGCGTCCGGGACGGCGGTCAGGGGATCGCCGTGGGGCAGGCCGGGTAGGGGCGGCCAGATCAGGGGGCCCCGCCAGTAGTCGAGTTCGAGGAAGCGGGTCGATCCGATGACCCGTTCGTCGGCCGTACTGATCAGGGCGAAGGGCAGGCACCGGCCCGCCGCCTGGTCCGCGAGGGCGCGGGCGACGTAGTCGAAGGCCGATTCGAGGCCGTCGGGCACGGGGGTGAAGGCGTAGGCCGATCGGTCCGCCCCGCCGGCCCGGGCGAGGGCTTCGGCGTGCCGCATCGCCAGCGGCTCCAGGCGCACGGTGCGCCCGGTCAGGAGAACAGGTACTGGCACGGAACCTCGGGTCTTTCACGGGCAGGGACAGCTCCCGTCGCGGGTGGGCCGCGGCGGCAGCTAGGAGGGAGGTTCTCGCCGGTGCCGATCACGTCAAGCAAGCGACAAACGAGCAGGTAAAACGGTTCGTCACCGGTGCGAGGAGGACAGTATGCAGCCACAATCGCTCGGAGAACAGAACCCGGAACGAACCCGGATACACGCGTGGGTGAAGCCTCTCGGACACCCGGGTTCGCCGGTCTCACGGGACGGACGGAGCCGCCCGCCAGTCGGACGCCGATCCCGCTCAGACGCAGGTGGGATGGCCCCAGCCCTCGGCGTTCTTCGCGATGGTCTCGCCCTTGTCGTACGCCTTGCCGCAGCGGCAGCGGCCGGAGAACCGGGCCTTGAGCGTGCCGCCGTTCGGGCGACTCTTACGGGCGGCGGACGAGGAGGAACGGGCCGAGGACGACCCGGCGGAGCCGGACGGACCGGAGGGCGCGGCGGAGCGCGCACGGGGCGCGGAGGAGCGCGTCGCGGGTTCGGGCGGGGGCAGCGGGGCGCCGGTGGCGGAACCGATGGGCTCCTGCGTACGGGCGCTGTGGCTGGCCGCGCGGTCGGCGGCGTCGTTCAGGGGGTCTCCGTCGACCTGGTGCGCCGGGACGTAGACGAAGTCGACGTCCCGGCCCGTGAGCAGGGCGTCGATCCGGACGACGAGGTCCTTGTTGGCGACGGGGGTGCCCGCCGCGGTCTTCCAGCCCTTCCGGCGCCAGCCGGGGAGCCAGGTCGTGACGGCCTTCATGGCGTACTGCGAGTCCATGCGGACCTCGGCGGGCACCGCCGGGTCGAGGGTTTCGAGCAGTCGTTCCAGGGCCGTGAGTTCGGCGACGTTGTTCGTCGCCCTGCCGAGGGGGCCGGCCTCCCAGCGGTCGAGTGTTCCGTCGGCGCCGCCGATGACCCAGGCCCAGGCCGCGGGTCCGGGGTTTCCCTTGGACGCGCCGTCGCACGCCGCGATGATCTTTTCTGCCATCCCACGATCCTGACACGGCGGCGGGGGTGGGCGGCCCCACCCCCGCTACCGGTCGGAGGCGCCGGTCGGAAGGCGCCGGTCAGAAGTTGCCGTAGTTGACCTGCCAGGTGGGCAGGCCCATGCGGCGCCACAGGGCGACGACGCGGTCCCGGTCGTCGAGGGAGACGCGGACGGCGTAGCGGTGGCGGACATGGGCGTCGAAGAGCTCCGCCTTCACGAGGTCGTCGCCGCGGCCGTCGCCGGAGGCACGCATCCACAGCTCGTCGTAGGGCACCCCGTGGCGGGCGAGCCACTCCTCGGTCATCGGCCGGTCGTCCTCGCTGCGCCCGGACAGCAGCACGATCCGGTCGCTCTCGGCCTGTCGGAAGGCGCGCAGGGCGTCGCGTACGGAGACGTTGAGCAGGTCGAGGTCGCAGCGCGTGAAATCGAACGGGCCGCGGTCGCCGCGCAGCGCGAGGGTGCCGTCGATGTCGCACATGACGGCCGACGGGAGGGCCGGGTCGGGGACGTACGGCGTACCCGACCCGGGCCCGCCGTCGAGCCACTCCGCGGTGAGCCGCCAGCCGCCTCGGGTGGCCTTGGCGTGCTTGTCGGCGAGGATCCGGATGATCTCCTCGCCGACGGGCCGCTCGCGGGCCGCGTCGCGGCGGACGCACTCGTCGACGGGCACGTCGGTGAAGTCGTGGACGACGAAGGTCACGGGCCGGCCGACGACGGCGGCCTTGAGCCGCTTGGGGATGTGCGGGGTCAGATGGGTGTTGTCGACGACGACGTCGAACCCGTCGTCGACGGCGGCCCGGACGGCGGCGTCCTGGATGTCGAGCACGGTCCGCTCGTGGGCGTGCGAGCGACCGCGCTCGGGGGCGGGCACGTCGAGCATGGTCCGGAGGTCGTCGAGGTTGACGCGGCGTACGCGTCCCTCGGCGGCGGCCTGGAGGGCGCGGGCGGCCGTCGTCTTCCCGGAGGCCGGGAGGCCGGTCATGACGTGGACGACAGGCACGGTCAGTTCTCCTCGTCGCGAGTGAAGGGGTCGGTGGCCTCGGGGCGCAGCTGACGCCAGACGAGGAGGTCGGTGGGGCGCCCGTCGAGGCGCAGGAACAGCAGGGCGCGCAGGGCCCGGTCGGGCTCGCCCGCGGCGGCGCGGGCGAAGGCGGCGCGGTCGCCCGCCAGGTGGGCGAGCCGATCGTACGCCTCGTCCAGCGCCCGCTCGCGGCGCGTGGCGGCCGCTTCGAGGCCGGTGATGACCTCGCGCACCCAGGCGTCGAACTCGTCGGGGACCTGCTCCAGGAGGGCGTCGAGCGGCTTGCCGCCGGAGGCTTCGACCTCGGTGACGGAGCAGCCGAGGCCCTTGGCCAGCTGTCCGGCGGGCACGGCCGCGAAGCGCTGGATGCCGTGCCCGCGCCAGATGTCACGCTCGGTGACGCCGGTGAGCACCTTGTGGAGGCGTACGTACTCGGCGATCTTGGCCTTGGCGCGCACGCCGGAGGCGAAACGGAGCACGAAGCCCTCGGCGTCGGTGCCGGTGGCGGGGGCGCCGCCCGGGAGGGTGTTGGACTCGGTCAGGGCGACGAGCTCGGCGACGGTCATGGCGGGCCAGACGCGGACGACGGACCCGATGGGCCCCCAGGGGCCCGCTGCGTCGGCGAGGGGCGTCTCGGTGCCGTCCGGGGCGAAGGCGGCGAGCAGGACGAGGTCGCGACGGTCGCCGTAGTTCACGACGATGCGGTTCTGCGGGTAGAGGATCTCGGCGAGGTACGTCACGCCGGGGGTCAGACCCGTGGTGTCGGCGTCGTCGAGCCGGCGCTGCGCCCAGGTGGCCTGGGTGCTGGTGAAGGAGCCCTTGGAGGCGGCGCGCCAGCGGCCGTCGTAGTGGAAGACGACGGCGAGGCTGCCGTCGACCTTGTCGTACACCTCGAAGGGCTCGTCGGGCAGCGGCGGCGCGTAGGGGCGGCCCGCGGCGTGCTCGGAGACGTTGAAGAACTTGGGGAGGGGCAGCGCGACGATCCGCCCGGTGGTGTCGTCGGCGACGAGGCCGCGGCAGCGGGTGGTGGCCCGGTTCCAGCGCTGTTCGTACTGGCACGCGCGCGTGTACGTGTAGATCGACAGCGGCAGCTCAGGGTGGCTCTTGCGGGCGATGTGCCCGGCCGCGAGGGCTTCGTCGAGCTCCTCGGGCGCCATCACGTCGTGCAGAGTCCGGGTGTCCTGGCTCATGGGGTCCCTCCCGTTGGTCCGGTGATCCATTCTCGGTGCGGGACGGCCCGGAGGACACCGATTTTTCCCCGCCGGGGCCCGGGATCGGGCAGGGCGGCGGGCTCCCCGAGCCCGGGCGTGTCGGTGGTGCCCCGTAGACTCGCCGTCGCCCCCGCCGGTGACGGAACCGGCGCAGTCGAAGGAAGCGAGCCCCATGAACCACGCGGACGGCACGGCACCGATCTACGCCGAGCTCATACGGGAGCGGGGGGATGTTCCGGCTGACGTCCGCCAGGTCGCCGAGGAGGTGCTGCGGGACCTCAGCCGTGTGATCCAGCTGCCGCCTCAGGGGATTCCGGGGCAGCACGGGGGCGTCACGCACGCCGGTGTCGGGGCGCAGATGGGCGTCGGCGGGCACGCGGGTCCGATGGGGCAGGGCGGTCCGATGGGGCAGGGCGGTCCAATGGGGCAGGGCCCCGCGATGGGACAGGGCGCCGCGATGGTGCAGGCCGGCGGCGCCGTCGTTCCGCACCGGCCGATGCGCTAGAGGACGGTCCGACCCTCTGGTCTTCCCTCTGGCCCGACCCTGTGGTCCGGGCGTTGTCAGTGCCGTAGGTCACGCTGGGTCCCGTAAGTAAGGCCTGTGCCCCGATCGGGCGGGCTTCGTACGGTGATCAGAGGATGACGACATGGCCGAGGTTCTGCTCTTCCATCACTCGCTCGGACTGACGGAAGGGGTCGGCGCGTTCGCCGACGCGCTGCGGCGGGCCGGGCACACGGTCCACGTGCCCGACCTGTACGAGGGGAACACGTTCGACGACCTGGAGGTCGGGGTCGCGTACGCCCAGGAGGTCGGGTTCGACGTCCTCACGGAGCGCGGTGAGAAGGCGGCCGAGGGGCTGCCGGAAGAGCTGGTGTACGCCGGGCTGTCGCTTGGCGTGCTGCCCGCGCAGAAGCTGGCGCAGACCCGGGCGGGGGCTCTCGGCGCCCTGCTGCTGAGCGCCTGCGTGCCGGAGAGCGCGTTCGGGCCGGCCTGGCCGGAAGGCGTGCCCGTACAGGTGCACGCGATGGACGCGGATCCGTTCTTCGTCGGTGACGGGGACCTGGAGGCGGCGCGCGAGCTGGTCGCGGACGCCGGAGACCGCGAGCTGTTCCTGTACCCGGGGAGCTCGCACCTGTTCGCGGAGCGCGGTGCGGCGTCGTACGTGCCGGAGGCGGCCGACGCGTGTCTCGGGCGCGTCCTCGGCTTCCTGGCCGACCTCAAGGCATAGGGGCACGGCACGGCATCGGCACGGGGCCGGGTCAGCCGATCGGTCGACCCCGGGGTCGACCGTCCGGCCGCCGGCCCGGGGCCGGGCGGCGGACCGTACGGGGCCCGGTGCGGGCGGAGGATCGGGGCAGGCGCGGAAGCCGCTCCCGGGTGGTGCCGTCCGCGTGTGTCCCGTATCGAGGAGTCACCCATGACGAAGTTCCGCCGTGCGTCCCGCTCCGCCCGGGTCCTCGTGCCCGGCGCGGTGGCCCTCGCCCTGCTCGCGGGCTGCGCGCAGCGGTCCGGCGCGGCGGAGAGCACCTCGCCCGCCACCGGTGCGTCCGGCGCCGTCACACCGGCGCCCTCCGCGTCCACTCCCCTGCCCGACACCCCGACCTCGTCCCCCGCCTCGACGCCGGCCTCGGCCGCTCCCGGTGCACTGCTCGTGACCGACTTCGGCTCGGACACCGTCACGTTCGTCGACCCCGAGCGCGGGGCCACGGGCTCCGTGCAGGTCGGTACCGCTCCGTACGGTCTCGTCCTCGGCGCCGACGG
The DNA here is from genome assembly GCF_042717315.1 of Streptomyces sp. NPDC058650. NCBI lineage: Bacteria > Bacillati > Actinomycetota > Actinomycetes > Kitasatosporales > Streptomycetaceae > Streptomyces > Streptomyces sp. NPDC058650. The sequence goes on along the minus strand of NZ_JBHXRL010000032.1, from coordinate 18,205 downwards.
ACGGGCCTGGGTGGCGACGGCCGAGGGGGTGGCGGTCGTGGACACGGCGACCAGGGAGCGGCTGGCTCTCGTCCCGTACCGGACGGACAGCGGCTCCGTGACCACGGGCGAGTACCGGGGCGGGGGCATGGGCATCGCCCTTTCGCCGGACGGGCGGCGGGTGTACGTAGGGGTGAACGTCCCCGGCGGGAACGGCACGCTGGAGGTCCTCGACACGGCGGCCCTGCGGTTCACGGACACGGTGCCGGTGGGTCGGCGCCCCTTCGACGTCGACGTGTCGCGGGACGGCACGGAGGTGTACGTGACGAACCACGACTCCTTCGACGTCACGGTCGTCGCGGCGGGGTCGCTCAGCCCACGGCGCGTGGAGGTCGCCCCGTACGGGACCGAGGGCGGGCTCGGTTCGTGGCTCAAGCCGCACTACGCGGCCGTGCGGCCCTCGGACGGCAAGCTGCTGCTGCCCTTCGAGGGTGAGCGGCTCGCGGTCGTCGATCCCCGGACGGGCCGGACGACGATCGAGCCGATGACGGCGAACACGCACCAGCACGGCGCCGCGGTGACCGCCGACGGAACGCTCCTGACGGTGGGCACGGGACCGATCGACCCGGACGTGGACGAGGGACCCTCGCTCACCGTGCGGACGCCCGGCGGGACCGAGCGGGTCTACCCGCTGGAGGGGCCCCACGAGAGCGTGGCCGTGTCCCGGGACGGGCGCACGGCCTATGTGACCGGCGGATTCACCCGGGACGGCTACTGGGACGGACTGACCGTCGTCGACCTCGATTCGGGTGACACGCGCCGGCTCCAGGCGGGCTCGCGCCCGCTGGGGATCGTCGTCCTCACGGATTGAGGGCAGCCCTCCGGTCGGGGTCGGGGGCCCGCTGCGAGCTGGACCGAAGCGGACCACGCCGAAGAGCGATCCTGCCGTAATGACGATAAAAAGGGTGAACCACCGATAGTCAGCGAAAAACTTGCCATATGGGCTCACTCAGTCCTATCCGAGGGCATTGTGCACGCTCATACGAAAGGGCGGACAGCGTGACTCGACCGAGGATTCTCGTGGTGGGCGCAGGATTCGCCGGAGTGGCCTGCGTGCGGCGGCTCGAACGGCGGCTGACGGATCGGGAGGCACTGGTCACGCTCCTTTCGCCGTTCTCGTACCAGCTGTATCTGCCACTGCTCCCCCAGGTGGCTTCGGGGGTGCTCACCCCGCAGTCGGTCGCACTGTCGCTGCGACGCAGCGAGCGGCACCGCACGCGGATCGTCCCGGGCGGGGCGGTCGGGGTGGACACGGCGGCGAAGGCGGTCGTGGTGCGGACGATCTCCGGCGAGTACGTGACCGAGCCGTACGACCATCTCGTCCTGGCGCCCGGCAGCGTGACCCGCAGCTTCGACATCCCCGGTCTCGCCGAGCACGCCCGCGGCATGAAGACGCTCGCGGAGGCCGTGTACATCCGGGACCACGTCATCGCCCAGCTGGACCTCGCGGACGCGAGCAACGACGAGGCCGAGCGGGCCGCGCGGCTGTGCTTCGTGGTGGTCGGCGGCGGATACGCGGGGACGGAGACTGCGGCCTGTCTACAGCTGCTCACCCACAACGCGGTCAAGCGGTATCCGCGGATCGATCCGCGGCTGATCACGTGGCACCTGGTGGACATCGCGCCGAAGCTCATGCCCGAGCTGGGCGACAAGCTGGGCGCCGCCGCGATGGACATCCTGACCGGCCGGGGCATCGAGGTGTCGCTCGGCGTGTCGGTGGCCTCGGTCGACGAGGAGGCCGTGACCCTCACGGACGGGCGCGTCCTGCCCAGCCGGACCCTGATCTGGACGGCCGGGGTGGCGGCGAGTCCGCTGATCGGGACGCTGGGCGCGGAGACCCTCCGGGGGCGGCTCCTCGTCTCCCCGGACATGGCCGTGCCGGGTATCGACGGGGTGTGGGGTCTCGGCGACGCGGCGGCGGTGCCCGATCTCGCCAAGGGCGAGGAGGGGGCGATCTGTCCGCCGACGGCCCAGCACGCCATGCGGCAGGGCAAGGCGCTCGCCGACAACGTGGTGGCGACGCTGCGCGGCGAGAAGACCCGCTCGTACGTCCACAAGGACCTGGGCCTGGTCGTCGACCTCGGCGGGATGGACGGGGTGTCGAAGCCGCTCGGGGTGGAGCTGCACGGGATGCCGGCGCAGGCCGTGGCCCGCGCCTACCACTGGTCCGCGCTGCGGACGAACGTGGCCAAGACCCGGGTCATGACGAACTGGCTGCTCAACGCCGTCGCCGGCGACGACTTCGTACGGACCGGCTTCCTCGCGTCGAAGACGGGGACGCTGCGGGACTTCGAGTACACGGCCGCCTATCTGACACCGGAGCAGGTACGGCTCCACACGAACTCGTTCCGCGGCGGGGCGGTGGGCACCGGCTGACCGTCGCCGGGAGGCTCCCGGCGACGGGTACGCCGCCACCCCGGGTCGCGCGCGGACGCCTTCAGCGTGCGAGCTCGGGGGCCGGGCCCATGACGACGACGGGCTCGCGGGCCGGGTCCAGGGCCACGAGGAGCTCCCGCAGCGTGCCGCGTTCCAGCGCGACACAGGCCTGCGTGGGGCCGCCGTGGTCGACGTGGATCCAGACACCGCCGCCCTTCCCTGCGCCGAGCGGCCGCTCCTTGTCGAGGGGCGTGCGGCCGGGCACGCGGTTGTAGTCGATGGCGATGACGTGGTCGAAGGAGCCTTCGAGGGACTCGCCCGAGAAGCCGGTGCCGCTGATGGCGAACTCCTCGTCCTGGTCGTACGGGAGGCGGGCGCCCGGGTCGGGGAGCCGGCCGCCCGCGTCGCCCAGGCGGAAGACACCGATCGGGGTGCGCAGGTCCCCCGCGTCATGGTCGGCGGTCCAGCCGCGGAGCGCGTTGTGGGCGGGCCACGGTCCCGCGGCCTCCCTCCACCGGCCGGCGGCGTTCCGCTCGTAGAGCACGGCCATGGCGGTGTTGCTGTCCGCCGTGGCTCCGCTGACGACGAAGGCCTGGGTGGTGCCGTCGGGGATGCGGGCCTGAGTGGCCGGCCCGATGCCGGGGATTCGGGGGGCGCGGTCGGGGCGGGCGTCACCGGCGGCGGGCGCGGGGGCGGCCGAGGTCGCCGGGTGCTGGGGAGTGGACGCCGCGGGGGCGGGCGGGGCGGCGGGCGCGCAGCCCGTGAACAGCAGGGCCGCGCACAGAGTGCCGGCGCTCAGCAGGGCGGGGGCGCCCTTGCGGACGGGCATGGGGGCATCCTCCTGGCCGGGGACAGTGCAGCGATCCGTACCCGTTCGGCGGTCGGGGCTGCCACCGATCCCCCGCCCCCACCCGTATGGAGTACCACTCTGGTGCGGCGTCCGGCGGGAACGCCGCCGGGCGACGCGGTGCCGTTCGTGACGCTCCGTCCGGCCTGAGCGATCCCTCACCTGACGATTCGTCGGATCTCTCTGTCGCGGGTATGGGAACCTTCGGGGCCCGGCGCTACCCTCCGCGCATGATTCGGACAGTGGTGTGGGGTACCGGCAATGTCGGGCGCGCGGCCATCCGTGCCGTGGACGCCCACCCGGGTCTCGAACTCGCGGCGGTCCTCGTGTCCGACCCGGCGAAGGTCGGCCGCGACGCGGGCCGGCTCGCGGGGCTCGGACGCGACCTCGGGGTGGTGGCCGACGACGACGTCGGCGCGGTGCTCGGCGGGCGGCCGGGGGCGGTGGTGTACGCGGCTTCCGGCGACACCCGGCCCGACGGGGCGCTCGCCGACGTGGCGCGGGCGGTGGCGGCGGGCGCGGTGGTGGTCACGCCCGCGCTGTATCCGCTGTACGACCAGCGCAACGCGCCGCCCGAGTTCCGGGATCCGGTGCTCGCGGCGGTCGCCGAGGGCGGCGGTTCGCTCTTCGTTTCGGGCGTGGACCCGGGCTGGGGCAACGACGTCCTGCCCCTGCTCGTGAGCGGGCTCGGCGCCACGGTGGACGTGATCCGCTGCCAGGAGATCTTCGACTACTCGACGTACGAGCAGGAGGAGTCGGTCCGGGAGCTGGTGGGGATGGGCCGGCCGATGGAGTACGAGCCGCCCATGCTGTGGCCCTCGGTCCCGACCATGATCTGGGGCGGGCAGGTGCGCCTGATGGCCCGCGCGCTGGGGGCCGAGCTCGACGAGATCCGCGAGACGATGGAGCGGCGTCCGCTGGAGACCACCGTGAAGACGCGGACGATGGGCGTCTTCGAGGCGGGGACGCAGGGCGCGATCCGCTTCGAGGTGCAGGGGATCGTCGACGGGGAGCCCCGGATCGTCATCGAGCACGTCACCCGCATCCACCCGTCGTGCGCGCCTGACTGGCCCGTGCCGCCGGACGGGGCCGGGGCGCACCGGGTGATCGTCGAGGGAAGTCCGCGGATCGAGGTGACGGTGGCGGCGACCGACGAGGGCGAGAACCGCTCGGCGGGCGGCAACGCCACGGCGGTGGGCCGGCTCGTCGGGGCGATCGACTGGCTGGTGGCGGCCGAGCCGGGACTGTACGACGCGTTGGACGTACCGCTGAGGCCGGCGGTCGGGAAGCTCGGAAGGAGACCACGGTGATCATCGACATTCCCGAGGGCCAGGAGCCGATCGGGTACGTGTGGGGCGACATGGTGCCGGAGATCGGGACGGCGGCGGCGAACTTCTCGCTGTCGGTGTACGCCCATACGACCCTGGGGCTGCGCGAGTTCGAGGCGGCGCGGCTGCGCATCGCGCAGATCAACGGCTGCGGGTTCTGCCTGGACTGGCGCACCGACCGGGACGGAGTGAAGGTCGAGGAGGGATTCGACGACGTCGTCGCGGCCTGGCGCGAGACGGAGGTGTCGGAGGCCTTCGACGAGCGGACACGGCTGGCCGCCGAGTACGCGGAGCGGTACGCGCTGGACCACCACGGCCTGGACGAGGAGTTCTGGGCGCGGATGACGGCGCGGTACAGCCAGGCGGAGATCGTGGAGCTGACGATGAGTCTGGGGTCGTGGCTGGCGTTCGGGCGGCTCAACCGGGTGCTGGGTCTCGACACGGTGTGCGTGCTGCCGGCGCACTGAGAGCGTGACGTACGGAGGGGGCCGGCCGGGATCACCGGCCGGCCCTCCCCGTTCCGCCGTTCTTGCGTTCCCCGGTCAGAAGTCCTCGGCGACGATCCGTTCGATGTTGCGTTCGGCGAGGGCCGTGATGGTGACGAACGGGTTGACGCTCGCGTTGCCGGGGATCAGCGCGCCGTCGATGACGTACAGGCCCTGGTAGCCGTGGAGCCGGCCGTGGTTGTCGGTGGCCTTGCCCAGGACCGCGCCGCCGAGCGGGTGGTAGGTGAGGTGGTCGCCCCAGATCTTGTACATACCGAAGAGGTCGGTGCGGTAGATCGTGCCCTCCTTGGCGTTGATCTTGTCGAAGATCGTCTTCGCCGCGTCGATGGAGGTCTGTTTCCAGGCCTGCTGCCAGGAGAGGTCGACCTTGCCGGTGGCCGGGTTCCAGGTGAACTCGGCGCGGTGGGGGGTCTTCGTGATGGAGAGGTAGAAGGAGGCGTAGGTCTCGATGCCGGTCGGCAGCGGGGCGACCTCGGCGAAGGCGCCGCCCGCGTCCCAGTTGTCGATGCCCGCGGTGGGCATGGCCGACTGGAGCTTGCCGGTGGGGTCCCACATGTGGTTGGCGCGACCGCACATGACGTTGCCGTTGTCGCCCCAGCCCTTGCCGATCTGGTCATTGAGCGCGGGCAGGGCGCCGGTGGCCTTGAGCCGGGTGAGGAGCTTGCTCGTGCCGATGCTGCCGGCGGCGAAGAAGACCTTGTCGGCGGTGACGGTCTTGCTCGCGAGCGTGGCGCCGGTGGTGTCGATCTGGTCGATGGCGACGGTGTAGCCGCCGCCGGGCGCCGGGGTGACGGAGGTGACCTTGTGGAGCGCGGAGACGGTGACCCGGCCCGTGGCCGCCGCCTGGGCGAGATACGTCTTCTGGAGGGTCTTCTTGCCGTTGTTGTTCCCGTAGATGACCTCGCCGTCGAGGGCCGACCTCGGCACGGAGCCCGCGAGCTCCTGCTTCATGTACTCCCAGTCGTAGACGTTCGGCACGAAGACGAAGGGGAAGCCGGAGCGCTGGGCGTGCTTGCGCCCGACGCGGGCGTACTGGTAGCAGGAGGCGCTCTCCCACCAGGCCTGGTCCACGGCCGTGACGCCCAGTCCGGCGTTGGCGCGCGGATAGTAGGTGGCGTACATCTCCTGCGCGTCGACGGTCGGGAGGATCGCGGCGAAGTTCTCCCGGCGCGGGGTGACGGCCATGCCGCCGTTGACGAGGGAGCCGCCGCCGACGCCGCGGCCCTGGTAGACGGTGATGCCGGCGAAGTCCTCGGCGTCGAGGATGCCGGTGTGGCGGGGGACGTCCTTGTCGAGGGGGAACCCGAGGAAGTTGCTCAGGGGCTGCTTGGTGCGGCTGCGCAGCCAGAAGGAGCGGTAGTCGGGCTTCGTGGTGTTGGCGAAGATCTTTCCGTCGGGGCCGGGGGTGTCCCAGGCCATGCCCATCTCGACCATGTGGACGTCGACGCCCGCGCGGGCGAGGCGCAGGGCGGCGACGGAGCCGCCGTAGCCGGTGCCGACGACGAGGGCCGGGACGTGGGCGCCGGTGGGGATCGGGGTGTGGGCGAGGCGGGTTTCCGCGCGGGCGGGGGCGGCGTGACCGACGAGGGCGGCGGCGCCGAGAAGGGAACCTGTTCCCGCGAGGAATCGACGGCGATTGACCCCGTCGATTCCCTTGGCGGACAGGGGGTGGTCACTCATGTGACGTTCCTCACTCGGGAGTGAATGGGAACATGTTCTACTGGCGACAATCGGGGAAGTCACGAGAAACCGACGGGTAACTTACGTCCGGATCTTCCGAATCCTCCGGATCTTCCCTTCGGACACCCCGGGGGTCGCACCGAACACCCCGGGGGGGGGCGCACCGAACACCCCGGGGCGCGCCGGGTCAGAGCCCGGCGGGGCCCGGGGCGCCCGTCAGCCGCTCGGGCGTGAGCAGTTCGGCGAGTCGGTGCGCGGGCAGCAGGCCCTTCTCCAGGGTGAGTTCGGCGACGCCCCGGCCGGTGGCCAGCGCCTCCTGGGCGATGGCCGTGGCGGCGGTGTAGCCGAGGTGCGGATTGAGGGCGGTGGCGAGGCCGATGGAGTTCTCCACGGCGGCGCGGAGGGCCTCGGTGTTGGCCGTGATGCCGTTGACGCAGCGCTCCGCAAGGGTGAGGCAGGCGGCGCGGAGCGAGAGGAGACTCTTCGAGAGGGCGTGGAAGATGACGGGCTCGAAGGCGTTGAGCTGGAGCTGTCCGCCCTCGGCGGCCATGGTGATCGTGATGTCGTTGCCGATCACCTCGAAGGCGACCTGGTTGACGACCTCGGGGATCACCGGGTTCACCTTGCCGGGCATGATGCTCGAACCCGCCTGGACCGCGGGCAGGTTGATCTCGCCGAGGCCCGCGCGCGGCCCGGAGGAGAGCAGGCGCAGGTCGTTGCAGGTCTTGGAGAGCTTGACCGCGATGCGCTTGAGGACCCCGGAGAGCTGGACGAAGGCGCCGCAGTCCTGGGTGGCCTCGATGAGGTTGACGGAGGTCACGAGGGGCAGGCCGGTCAGCCCGGCGAGGTTGCGGCGGGCGGTCTCCGCGTAGCCGGGGGCGGCGTTGAGCCCGGTGCCGATGGCGGTGGCGCCGAGGTTGATCTCGTGGATGAGCTCGACCGCCTCGGCGAGGCGCCCGCGGTCCTCCTCCAGCATCACGGCGTACGTGGAGAACTCCTGCCCCAGGGTCATGGGCACCGCGTCCTGGAGCTGGGTCCGCCCCATCTTGACGACCTCGCGGAACTCCAGGGCCTTGGCGGCGAAGGCGTCCTGGAGCACGGCCATCGCGAGCAGGAGCTCACGGGCCGCGCCGATCGCCGCGATGCGGATGGCCGTCGGGTAGACGTCGTTGGTGGACTGGCCGAGGTTGACGTCCTCGTTGGGGTGGAGCCGGGCGTAGTCGCCCTTGGCGTGGCCGAGGAGCTCCAGGGCGCGGTTGGCCACGACCTCGTTGGCGTTCATGTTGGTCGACGTACCGGCCCCGCCCTGGACGACGTCGACGACGAACTGGTCGTGGAGGTGTCCGGACCGGATCTCGCGGCAGGCACCGGCGATGGCGTCGGCCTTGTCGGCGGGGAGCAGGCCGAGCTCCTCGTTGGCGCGGGCCGCGGCCTCCTTGACTGCGGCGAGCGCGTCGATCAGCAGGGGATAGACGGAGATCGGCGTGCCGGTGATGGCGAAGTTCTCGGTGGCGCGCAGGGTGTGCACGCCCCAGTAGGCGTCGGCCGGCACGTCCCGGTCGCCGAGCAGGTCGTGCTCGCTGCGGACGGAGGAGGAGTGCGGGGCGGGTGCGGGAACCATGGGAGCCGTCCTTGAGGGAAAGGGGCACGGGGTGCGGGGGGGGCGACTGCGGGCAGCGGGAGGTGACCGGCGCACGGGCGGGTGGGCACGGCTCCGCCGCGGCCCGGCGGGCGGTCGCGGGCCGTGCGTGCGGGAGCGCGGGAAGGCGGTCGGGCGGGCGACCGCGGAAGTTGGCGCCGGCTCGCGGGCGGAGGGTGGGGAACACTCCGCCCGCGGGCCGGGGATTCGGGGCCCGGTCAGGGGCCGTGAGACGGCGTCGGTCGACTGGTGCGTCGGCCGGAGCGTCGTCCCGGGGGCGCCGTCCGGGTCAGGCGCGCGTGGCGACGGCCGAGGCCGACCGGGAGTTGCCGGTGGCGAGGGCCGGCTCCGCGCGGACCGGTCCCTCCAGGAGGCGGCGCAGGAGAGCGGTGCGGCGCGCGGGATCCGTGGGGCCGTCGCCCTCCGCGAGGAGTGCGGCGAGGACGGCGATGCGCGCCTGGGCGGCCCGGAGCGTACCGGTGAGCAGCGCTCCGGCGGCGACGAGGTCGACCGCTCCGCCGCCGGTGTAGATCTCGGCGAGCGGGCCGGACGGGACGCGGGTGCTCACGGCGACGAGGACGCCCTGGGCGACCGCGTCCGCGACGGCGGCGGCGATCTCGGGGGTGGCGTTGCCCGCGCCGGTCGCTTCGAGGACGAGTCCCCGGGCGCCGGCGGCCACGGCCGCCTGGATGAAGAGCGGGTCGCCGTCGGCGTGGTGGGTGACGATGTCGACCCGCGGCAGCGGGGTCGCGCCGGGACCGGTGGCACCGGGAGTCGCGGTCAGGGCGGCGTCGGGGAACGGCAGCGGCGCGGGACGCTCCGGGAGGCGCTCGACGTCGACGCGGGAGAACCCGACGCGGCCGAGGCGCTCGGCGGAGGGGTCGGAGAAGGCGTCGGCGGCGAGGGTCTGGGTCTTGACGGTTCCGCGGGCCGCGTGGACACGTCCGTCGAAGACGACGAGGACGCCCAGCTCGCGGACCGAGGCGGCGACCTGGAGGGCGTCGTACAGATTCCCGGGGCCGTCGCCGTCGCCCGTGCCGAAGGGGCGCTGGGCGCCGGTGAGGACGACCGGGCGGGCGTCGGCGTGGTGGAGGTCCAGGAGGAAGGCCGTCTCCTCCAGGGTGTCGGTGCCGTGGGTGACCACGATGCCGTCGACGCCGGGGTCGGCGAAGGTCTCGTGAACGGTCCGCAGGAGGGCCAGCTGGTGGGCCGAGGTCATGCGCGAGCTGTTGACGTTGAACAGGTCGACGACCTCGACGGTGACGCCCTCGGGGAGGGGGGCGGTGGCCAGGACGTCGTTGCCGGAGGCGTCGGCCGCGTAGCCCGTGCCCTGCCAGCGGCTGGCGATCGTGCCGCCGGTGCTGATGACGACGATCCGGCGCGGTCCTCCGTCGTTCGTCCGCTGCATGCCTGCCGTCCTTCACTCCGTACCGAAATCACCCTGCGCCGCAACGATAGGACAGGAGGCGCGCAAGACGATTGCGAAATCCGCTGCCGGATCGTTTCGGCGTGGTAGACAATTGCGCCATGGACCGAATCGATCTCCATATCTTGCGCGAGCTCCAGAACGACGGCCGGCTGAGCAACCAGGAGCTGGCCCAGCGGGTCGGACTCAGCCCCTCCCCCTGCCTGCGCCGGGTCCGCCAGCTGGAGCAGGACGGGGTGATCCAGGGCTACCGGGCGATCATCGACCCCGAGGCGGTGGGGCGGGGCTTCGAGGTGCTCGTCTCGGTGGAGGTACGGCGGGACCGCGAGACGGTGGAGGCCTTCGAGGAGGCGCTCCAGGACGTGCCGGACGTCATCGAGGCGTACCGGCTCTTCGGGAGCCCTGGCTGTCTGCTGCGGATCGCGGTGGCCGATCTCGCGGCGTACGAGCGGTTGTGGATCGAGCGGCTGACGACGCTGGCCGGGGTCACCGAGGTCAACTCCCAGATCATCATGAAGCGGATCAAGGAGCCGAAGGGGATGCCGGTGGACGTCCGGGGCGCCTGAGGCCGTCCGGGCAACCCCGAGCACACCCACGTACGTCCGGGCGCACCTCCGAGCACACCCATGTTCGTCCGGGTACGACCGGTACGTCACCGACGGCGGCCTTCGACACTGTGCGGTTTCTCCATATGCGAGAACGTCACGGAACAGCCTCCTCCCCGTTACATGACAGGTACCTGACGTATGTCACCCTCCCGATGACACGAAGTCAACACGCGTAGACAGCGGGGACCTTGAGCCGGCCCCCGCCGCCCCGCGCGTACCGTCCCCGGGAAAGGGCCCCCCATGTCCGTTGTGCGGATCGCCAGATGGAAGGTGTGGGCAGCGGCCGTCGCCGCCACCCTGTTCAGCGTCACGCTCCCCACGGTCACCGCGACTCCCGCCAGCGCCACGACCACCGCGTACGACACGACGTACTACAAGAACGCGGTCGGCAAGACCGGCGCGAGCCTCAAGTCGTCGCTGCACACCATCATCAGCAGCCAGACGAAGATCTCGTACGACGCCGTCTGGAACGCACTGAAGGTCACCGACCAGGATCCCGCCAACACGAACAACGTGATCCTGCTGTACAGCGGCCTCTCGCGCAGCAAGTCGCTCAACGGCGGCGCCGTGGGCAACTGGAACCGCGAGCACGTGTGGGCGCAGTCCCACGGCAGCTTCGGCACCTCGGCCGGACCCGGCACGGACCTGCACCACCTGCGGGCGTGCGACGTCCAGGTCAACAGCACCCGCGGGAACAAGGACTGGGACACCGGCGGCAGCCCGGTCAGCGGCGCCTCCGGCAGCTACACGGACTCGAACTCCTTCGAGCCGCGCAACGCCGACAAGGGCGACGTCGCCCGGATGATCCTCTACATGGCCGTCCGCTACGAGGGCGACGACGCCTGGGCCGACCTGGAGCCCAACGAGTCGACGTCCAACGGCAGCGTCCCGTACCACGGCCGGCTCGCGATCCTGAAGCAGTGGAACGAGCAGGACCCGCCGAGCGCCTTCGAGGAGCGTCGCAACGACCTCATCCACGGGACCTACCAGGGCAACCGCAATCCGTTCATCGACCACCCCGAGTGGGTCGAGGCGATCTGGTAGACGAGCGCAACCGATCGAACAGAGCCGGGCCGGGGTCACCAACCCCGGCCCGGCTCTCCCATGTCCCGAGGACGGTCGACCCCTACGCCTGACCGCTCCCGGCGCCTTCAAACGCGAAATCGCAGATCTTCTCACGCTCTTCGCGCACCCGTTAGGGGCAGCCAAGAGACGTTACCCATCCGTTATAAACGGTGACTTTGCCCCCTTCTGGCCCAGTTTGCCGTGGGCCGAAACATGCATTCCCGCCACACCGACCGTCGGCGCACCTATCACCTTCCCGCATCCAGAACAAGACCGCCGGGCCAGGAAGTTCCGAGATCCACTAGGTAGCTTCGGCGCCCATGACCACTGCCCTCACGACACCCCCGACGATCGAGGACGGCGCCGAGCTCTGGCGGATCGCCCACGGTTCGGGGGAACTGGACCTCAACTCGCCGTACAGCTATCTGCTGTGGTGCCGCGACTTCGCCGACACGACCTCCGTCGCCCGTGACGCCTCCGGACGCCCGATCGGTTTCGTCACCGGCTACCTGCGGCCCGAGGCACCGGAGACCCTCTTCGTCTGGCAGATCGCCGTCGAGGGTTCGCACCGCGGAGGCGGGGTAGCCGGAACACTGCTCGACTCCCTGTCCGCACGGGTGGCGACCGAGCACGGCATCAACCGGGTCGAGGCGACCGTCACCCCGGGGAACGTGGCGTCCGACCGGCTGTTCCGGTCCTACGCGCGCCGGCACGGCGCGGACGTGACGCGGGAGGTCCTCTTCCCGTCGGCCGCCTTCCCGGCGGCGGGACACGACTCCGAGGTGCTGTACCGCATCGGCCCGATCGGTCCCGCGGCGACCTGAGCCGTCGCCCCCACGCGACACGCCCCGAGAAGCGCCGAGACGCGCCGACACGCCCCGAACCACATTCTGGAGAAGAACTTCGTGACCCTGACCGACATCGCCACGACCGACATCGCCGCCCCCACCGTCTTCGAGACCCTCGAATCGGAGGTCCGCAGCTACTGCCGCGCCTGGCCCGTCGTCTTCGAACGCGCCACCGGGAGCCGGCTGTACGACGAGCAGGGGCGCCCGTATCTCGACTTCTTCGCCGGTGCGGGCTCCCTGAACTACGGCCACAACAATCCCGCGCTCAAGCGGGCCCTCCTCGACTACCTCGCCGACGACGGCATCACCCACGGCCTCGACATGTCGACGACCGCCAAACGCGACTTCCTGGAGACCTTCCACGAGACGGTCCTGGCGCCCCGCGCCCTGCCCTACAAGGTGATGTTCCCCGGCCCCACCGGCACCAACGCCGTGGAGGCCGCCCTGAAACTGGCCCGGAAGGTCACCGGGCGCCAGACGGTCGTGTCCTTCACCAACGCCTTCCACGGGATGTCGCTCGGCTCGCTCGCCGTCACCGGCAACGCCGTCAAGCGCGCCGGTGCCGGCGTCCCGCTGAACCACGCCATCCGCATGCCGTTCGACGACTACCTCGACGGGCACCTCCCCGACTTCCTCTGGTTCGAGCGGCTCCTGGACGACGCCGGCTCCGGTCTCGACCACCCGGCGGCCGTGATCGTCGAGACGGTCCAGGGAGAAGGCGGCATCAACGTCGCCCGGGCGGAGTGGCTGCGCGCGCTCGCGGACCTCTGCCGCCGGCACGACATGCTCCTCATCGCGGACGACATCCAGATGGGCTGCGGACGCACCGGCGACTTCTTCTCCTTCGAGGAGGCGGGCATCACGCCCGACATCGTCACCCTGTCCAAGTCCATCAGCGGCTACGGCCTGCCCATGGCCCTCTGCCTCTTCCGGCCCGAGCTCGACGTGTGGCAGCCCGGCGAGCACAACGGCACCTTCCGCGGCAACAACCCCGCCTTCGTCACCGCCTCGGCGGCCCTCGACGCCTACTGGCGCGACGGCGCCCTGCGCGAGCGCACGCTGAGCCGGGCGGACCGGGTCGAGCGCGCCCTCCTCGACCTGTGCGCCGACGACGGGCGCACCGGCCTCGGGGTCCGCGGCCGCGGACTCGTGTGGGGTCTGGAGTTCGCCGACGGGGAGCGCGCCGAGGAGGTGTGCCGCCGTGCCTTCGAGACCGGCCTACTCGTGGAGACCTCCGGGCCGCGCGGCGAGGTGGTCAAGCTGCTGCCGCCGCTGACCGCGACGGACGACGAACTCGACGAAGGCCTCGGCATCCTGGCCCGCTCCGTCCGCCACACCGCCTGACCCACACCGCCTGACCCACGCCGCCCGATCCCCCGGCAGCACGCATCCGAAAGGCGACACCCCATGATCGTCCGTACCTTCGACGAGCTGGAGAACACCGAGCGGCACGTGAGGGCCGCCTCCGGCACCTGGGAGAGCAAGCGCATCGTCCTGGCCCGCGAACGGGTCGGCTTCTCCCTCCACGAGACGGTGCTGTACGCCGGCACGGAGACCTCCATGTGGTACGCGCACCACGTCGAAGCCGTCGTCTGCACCGCCGGCGAGGCCGAACTGACCGACCTCGAGACAGGGCGCACGTACACGATCGTGCCCGGAACGATGTACCTGCTCGACGGCCACGAACGCCACACCCTCAAGGTCAAGCGGGACTTCCGCTGCCTGTGCGTCTTCAACCCGCCCGTCACGGGCCGCGAGGACCACGACGAGAACGGCGTCTACCCCCTGCTCACCGAACCCGACGGGACCGTCGGGGACGCCGCCTGAGCCACGGCACGAGACCGAACGAACCTGCGAGAAACGAACCCTGTGAGAAAGGAAGCACGCTCCCTCATGGCCTCCGCACCCACCCGTCCCGTCGACCTGTACCCCACCCGCGGCCCCAAGGAGGAACTGATCGGCCGCAAGGACCCCGTCGTGTGGTCCGAGCCCGGCACGGCGGGCCCGTTCTGGGCCCGTGAACTGGAGGAGTACGACCGCGACGGCTTCGTCACGGTGGACGAGATCGTCACCCCGGACGAGGTCGACGCGCTCCGGGCGGAGCTGGAGCGGCTCGTCTCCGACCCCGCCGTGCGGGCGGACGAACGCGCCGTCGTCGAGCCGCGCTCCCAGGAGATCCGGTCCGTCTTCGAGGTGCACCGGATCAGCGAGGTCTTCGGCCGGCTGGCCGAGGATCCGCGGGTCGTCGGGCGCGCCCGCCAGATCCTCGGCTCCGACGTCTACGTCCACCAGTCGCGGGTCAACGTCAAGCCCGGCTTCGGCGCCAGCGGCTTCTACTGGCACTCCGACTTCGAGACCTGGCACGCGGAGGACGGCCTGCCGAGGATGCGGACCGTCTCGGTCTCGATCGCGCTCACCCCGAACCACACCACCAACGGCAGTCTGATGATCATGCCGGGTTCGCACCGCACGTTCCTGGGCTGCGCGGGCGCGACGCCCCGGGACAACTACAAGAAGTCGCTGCAGATGCAGGACGCGGGCACGCCGTCCCACGAGGCGCTGACCACCTTCGCCGACGCCTGCGGCATCCGCCACTTCACCGGTCCGGCGGGCTCGGCGACCTGGTTCGACTGCAACGCCCTGCACGGGTCGGGCGACAACATCACCCCGTACCCCCGGAGCAATGTGTTCCTCGTCTTCAACAGCGTCGAGAACCAGCCGGAGGCGCCCTTCGCCGCCCCGGTCCGGCGGCCCTCCTTCATCGCCGCGCGCGGCGGGGACCGGTCATGACCGGTTCCGCGCCCCTGGACGGCCGACCCTCCCTCGACCGCCGTCGGTTCCTCGGCAGAACGGCGCTCCTCGGCGGACTCGCCCTGACGCCCGGGCTGCTGGCGGCCTGCACCCGGACCCAGGCCGGGACCGGGGCGCCCGAGGACGACGGCGCGCTCCTGGCGAGACTGCGGAAGCAGGGCTTCGTACGGGTCGGGTTCGCCGGGGAGGCGCCGTACGGCTTCCAGGACGGCGCCGAGCTCGCCGGCGAGGCGCCGACGCTCCACCGCGAGATCTTCACGGCCCTCGGCGTGCGCGAACTGCGCCCGACGCTCACCGAGTTCGGGGCGCTGATACCCGGGCTGCTCGCCGACCGGTTCGACGTGGTGAGCGCGGGCATGTCGATCACGCCCGAGCGCTGCGCCAAGGTGATCTTCTCCGAGCCGGAGTTCGTCTCGCCCACCGCCCTGATGGTCCGCAAGGGCAACCCGAAGGGGGTGACGGACCTCACCTCCTGCGCGGCGAAGGGCGCCACGGTCGGTGTCCTGTCCGCCGCGGTGGAGGCCTCCTATGCCACGGCGGCGGGCGTCCCCGAGGGCTCCGTGAAGACGCTGGCCAAGCAGCAGGACGGTCTCGACGCCCTCCTGGCCGGCCGGATCGACGCCTTCGCGCTGACCGCCATCTCCCTGCGCTGGCTGGCGCGGACGAACCGGGGCGCCGCGGTGGAGGTGGCCGAGCCGTTCGTCCCGGTGGTCGACGGCGTACGGCAGCTCGGGGCGGGCGGAGCCGTGTTCCGGCCGGGTGCGAAGGGGCTGCGGGACGCCTTCGACATCGAGCTCCGGAAGATCACCGGTGCTCCGGACCGGTTCGTGGAGCTCGTCGGGCGCTACGGCTTCACCACGCGCGAGGTGCCGCCCCGTTCACTGCGGACCGCCGACCTGTGCGCCGGGTGAGGGGCGGCCGGCATGGCTGACTTCCTCCCCGAGCTCCGCCGGGCGCTGCCCCGGCTCGCCGATGGGCTGCTCGTCACGGTGGAGGCCACGGTGCTCGGCGCCGTACTCGCCCTGATCCTCGCGTACGCGCTGGGCCTGCTGTCCCGGTCCGCGCGGCTGCCGGTGCGCGGAGCGGCGCGGCTGGTCGTGGAGTTCTTCCGGGGCACCTCGCTGTACGTGCAGCTGTTCTGGCTGTTCTTCGCGCTGCCGATGCTCGGTTTCCGGCTGGAGCCGCTGGCCTGCGGCGTGCTCGCGCTGGGGCTCAACTTCGGGGCGTACGGCTCCGAGGTGGTGCGGGGCGCCGTGGCCGCGGTGCCCCGCGCCCAGACCGAGGCGGCGATCGCGCTGTCCATGGGGCCCGCGCTGCGGCTGCGGCGGGTGGTGCTGCCGCAGGCGCACGCCCTGATGGTCGCGCCGTTCAAGAACCTGCTCGTCCAACTGCTGAAGGCGACGCCGTTGCTCTCCCTGGTCACGGTCCCGGATCTCACTTTCCAGATCGACCAGTTGCGCTCGGCGACGGGCTCGACGGCCGCCTCGTACCTGCTGCTCCTGGGGCTCTACTTCGGCATGGCCGTCGTGCTGAGCCTGCTCATGAACGCCCTGGAGCGGGCGGCGAAGGCCCGCGCCGGGCAGGAAGGAGTCGTGTGATGTGGGACGGGGAGGCCGCCCGGGCCGCTCTGCCGACCGTCCTCGAGGGATTCGCCGTCACCCTGGTCGCGACCGTACTGGCCTTCGTCGTCGCGGCGGTCCTGGGGCTGGCGCTCGCCCTCGCGCGCCGCGCGGGTCCGCCGTGGCTGGCCCTCGCGGTGCGCGGGGCGGCCGGCTTCGTCCGCTCGACTCCGCTCCTGGTGCAGTTGTTCGCGGCCTGGGTGCTGATCCCGGGGCTCGACGCGCCGACGCTGGGCGTCCTGGTCCTCGGCGTGCACTACGCCACGTACCTCTCCGAGGTGTACCGGACGGGCATCGACGCCGTACCGAAGGGGCAGTGGGAGGCCTGTACCGCCCTGTCGCTGCCGCGCCGGCGGGTGTGGCGCGCGGTGGTGCTTCCGCAGGCCGTCCGCAACGTGCTGCCCCCGCTGGGCAACTACGCGGTCTCCCTGTTCAAGGAGACTCCGCTGCTGTCCGTGATCACGGTGCACGAGATGGTCCACGAGGCGAACTCGTTCGGCAGCGCCCACTTCGCCTATCTGGAGAGCTTCACCCTGGCCGCCGTGGTGTTCCTGCTCGCGAGCTGGCCGACGTCCGTGCTGATACGACGACTGGAGGCACGCCTTGCCCACTGAAGACCTGGCGGTCCGCTTCGACCGGGTCACGAAGCGGTACGGCGACCACACCGTGCTCGACGGCCTCGACCTGGAGGTCGCCCGCGGGGAGCGGGTGACGCTGATCGGCCCGAGCGGCTCCGGGAAGACCACGATCCTCCGGCTGCTCATGACGCTGGAACGGGTGACGGACGGGGTCATCCACGTGGACGGGCTGCCCTTCTCCCACATGCCGGGCGGATCAGCCGGGAAGCTGGTGCCCGCGAGCGAACGGCACCTCGCCGCCCGGCGGCGGCGGATCGGCATGGTGTTCCAGCAGTTCAACCTCTTCCCGCACATGAGTGTCCTCGAGAACGTGGTCGAAGCCCCCGTGCACGTGCTCGGGGAGGACCGGGAGGAGGCCGGCCGCAGGGCCCGGGAGCTGCTCGACCTGGTGGGGCTCGCCGACAAGGTCGACGCTCGGCCGACCCGGCTCTCCGGCGGTCAGCAGCAGCGGGTGGCCATCGCCCGCGCGCTCGCGATGCGCCCCGAGATCCTGCTCCTGGACGAGGTGACGTCCGCGCTGGACCCGGAGCTGGTGGCGGAGGTGCTCGACGTGCTGCGGGACGTCGCCCACCGGACCGACATCACCCTGCTGTGCGTGACGCACGAGATGGGTTTCGCCCGGGACGTCTCGGACCGGATCCTGATGTTCGACCGCGGCCGGATCGTCGAGTCGGGCCCGGCCGACGAACTCCTGGACGCGCCCGCCGAGGAACGCACCCGCGCGTTCCTCGGCTCGGTCCGCTGAGGGAGTGCGCGGCCCGGCCTCGCCGGGCCG
>NZ_JBHXRL010000031.1:0-75531 GCF_042717315.1 Streptomyces sp. NPDC058650 | reverse complement strand
GAGCGGGATATGCCCCGGCAAGCCGGGTCATAGTGAATGAATTGCGCAAGCGCAATTCGAATTCCGGCGCAAGCGCCGGAATGGAATTCCGTAAACGGAATTCCGGAAGAGAATGCAATTCGCGCAAGCGCTCATTGCGGGCACCCGCGCAAGCGCGGTCGCCTGGGCTGGCAGCAAGGGGGTGCATCGTGCGGGGGGCCTGTGTAGGGCTTGGGGTTCCTGACCACCACCCCCGCAACGGATGTGACGGACTGTCGGCCCGATCGGGTGCCGGCCGCGCCGCAGTGACGGGTTCCGCTGCGCTCCACCCTGACCACTCCCCCACCCTCAAAACTGCCCGGTCACACTCACCAATACCCCACCAGCATACAGGACAACCGGCCGCTTCGGGGCAGGATTCGGCCATGTATCACCCTGGGGGTGAAAGTTGGCGCGTGGGTGATGCATCACGTGCCGTGCCTGTGTAGTGTTTGGGTCCAGACACTACAACCCCGGGCCACACCATCGCGCCGGGACCTTTCATTCTGATTACGCGCGACATTCCGCGAAAAGGAGAACACGGGAAATGGCCGTGAAGTTGCGTGACCACCAGATCGAAGCCGTTGCCGCCATCGTGCGGGGCTTCGATATCCCGCCGGGCGGTATCCCCGTGAATGGCCTTCGCGGGCAGGTGCACGCCGCGTGTGGCACGGGAAAGACCATTATTGCGGCGACGTCGGCGAAGCGCATTGTGCCCAAGGGCCGCATTCTCGTCCTGGTGCCGACGCTGGACCTTCTGACCCAGACGGTGCAGGCGTGGCGCGGCGCTGGGCACTCGGGGCCGGCTGTTGCGGTGTGCAGCCTCACCGACGACCCGGAGCTGTGGAACCTCAAGGTGCGCTCCACCACGAATCCCGTGCAGCTGGCTCTGTGGCACAGCTCGGGGCCGGTCACCATCTTCGGGACGTACGCCAGCCTCGGTGTTCTGGCGGAGGCTTTCGAGGGCGCCTACGGGCAGCAGCTGGCCCCGATGGACCTCACGGTGGTCGATGAGGCCCACCGGACGTCGGGCTCGATGGGTAAGGCGTGGGCCGACGTCCACAGCCAGGGCGTCATCCCCTCGCACCGCCGGCTGTACCTGACGGCCACGCCGCGGATCTGGGAGGAGCGGCTGAACCGCGAGGTCTCGGAGGGGGTGCGTGACCCGCTGCCGCGTGAGATGGCGGCCTCCATGGACGACGAGCGGGTCTTCGGGCCGGTCCTCTACAAGCTCTCGTTGGCGTCGGCCGTGTCGCGGAAGCTGCTGGCGCGGTACCAGATCATCGTCCTGGAGCTCCAGGACCCGGTCGTCACGCCTGAGCGGCTGATGGGCGAGGAGCGGCACAGCGAGAAGGTCCGCGGTGAGCGTCTCGGGGCGCTCCAGGCCGCGCTGCTGCACACGATGGCGCAGCACGACCTGTCGACGTGCATCACCTTCCACCACCGGACGATAGAGGCACAGGCGTACGCGGAGGGTCTGGAGCGCGTGGCGGCGAAGCTGCACGCGGACCAGCCCGAGAAGTACCCCGCCCGGATCTGGGCGGACTGGCTGTGCGGCGAGCACGTGCCCGAGCGCCGGCGGGGAGTCCTGGGCGGCTTCGGGTCCACCGCGCAGCGGGCGGTGCTCTCGAACTGCCGGGTCCTGGGCGAGGGCGTGGACATCCGGGCGGTGGACTCGGTGGCCCTCCTGGACCCCAAGGGCGCTCCGCACGACATCGTCCAGGCGATCGGCCGGGCGCTCCGTCAGAAGCCCGGACAGGGGAAAGTCGCGTCTCTGATCGTGCCGGTATTTCTCCAGCCTGGAGAAAAGCCGGAAGACATGTTCACCTCCGGATCGTATAAGCCTTTGGTGAAGGTTCTTGAAGGTCTGCGGGCTCACGACGAAGAGGCAATCGAATTGCTCGCGATTCCGCAGGAGCCTCAGAAGGACGTCGCGCAGCCGTCCGAGTACATCGGTCCGCCGCCCGAGGAAGGCGAGGATGAATCCCGTCTACTGCTGCGTTTTGCGGCCCCGCGTGACCCGGTGATGGTCGCGGACTGGATTTCCTTCAACGTGATCGACACGGAGCGCCAGGACTGGGGGCGCGGCTGGGCGTCGCTCAAGAAGTTCGCGGATCGTGAGCTTCACGCCCGGGTTCCGTACGGGCACAAGGAGGGCGCGTACCCGCTGGGGCAGTGGGTCGCGGAGCAGCGACGGGCGTACGGGGCAGGGCAGATGACCGGCCAGCGCGCCCAGCGGCTGGAGAAGCTGGGCATGGTCTGGAGCCCGGCCGATGAGCGGTTCCAGGAGAACCTGGAGGCCGCCAAGGCGTACTACGAGCAGCACTGGACGCTGTGCGCGCCCCGGTCCGCGACGATGCTGGACCGGCCGGTGGGGCAGTGGCTGTCGAACCTGCGGCGTGCCGGTGCGCTGGAGGGTCACCCCGAGTGGAAGACGGCGCTGGAGGCCGTGGATGAGCACTGGAACCCGGCGTGGCCGGCGGAGTGGCAGAGGCACTACGCGGCGCTGCGGGAGCTGCTGACGGACGAGGAGGACCACTCCGATGTCCTGCCCGGCTTCACCGTGCACGGCATGGACGTGGGCAAGTGGCTGGCGAAGCAGCGTCAGCACACGGTCTGGGCAGGGCTGATGGACGGGCAGCGTGAGCTCCTGGAGGCGGTCGGCGTGGTGCCGCTGCCCCCGGAGCAGGCGGAGCCCGCCAAGGGCACCAAGAAGGCTGTGAGCGCCTTCGAGAAGGGCGTGGCGGCCCTGGCGCAGTACAAGGCCCGCGAGGGCTCTGTGACCGTCCCCAGGGCTCATGTGGAGCGGCTGGGGGACGGGAGCGAGGTGAAGCTGGGGGTGTTCCTCAGCAACAGCAAGAGCCGCCGGGCCAAGCTGACCGCCGACAAGCTCGCCGCGCTGGCCGGCCTCGGGCTGGAGTGGGCGACGACGGAAGGGGCGGCGGCGTGATGAGCGGCGACCGCGGGGAAGAGCAGCGCGTGAAGGCGGCCGTACGGCGGCACGGCCGGGAGAGGGCCTTCGCGGAGGCGGAGCACGTCATCTCGGCTCTGCTGGCCGACCCTGGGGTGCAGCAGGCGGGGGCGCAGGTCGAGGCGGCGGAGACGGAGCTCGGCACGGAGCTGTGCGCCCGTCTCCAGCCGTTCCAGGACCGCTACGACCAGGCCGTGGCGGAGGGCGACGCGGACGGGCTCGCCGGGCTCTGCGGGGGCAAGCACGGCCGCTGGGGGCGGATCTGCGCGTTGCCCGACGGTCACGAGACCTCGATGGAGGAACCGCACTGGGGCCGCACCAGCGAGGGCCGGCCGATCGCGTGGGTGGGCAGCGCACCCGACGACTGGTGAACGGCGGTGAGACCGGCGACAGGACCCCGGGGCGCGCGGGCGGCCCGGGGTCCTTCGCTGTCTGGGGCCAGGGGCACCGGCCCCAGGCTCTACACGCACTGGGGTGCGATGCCGGGGCTTCTGGGCCGCGAGCATCGCACTGGCGTGCGTGTAGGCCCTGGGATCTTCGGGGTGCTCCCCCGGCGAACTACGGGGCGGCCGGGGCTGGTCGGGGAGTCGGGGGTAGGTCATGGTGCCCGGCGGGAGCTGAACCATCTGACTTGGCCTTCGTGGCGTACTTTGATGACTTCCAGCGGGAACGAGCGCCGCGTGGGCGGGAACCATCTGACTTGGCTTGGTGACGGACCTTGAAGATGCGGCCATCGCGGAGTCCGTCCGTAGCGGCTACCGGGTGCAGCAGGCTGAGATGCCCCAACCATCTGACTTGGTTCGTGACGGACTTTGAAGATGCGGCCACTGTGAAGTCCTCCCGTGGGAGTTGCCGGGTGTAGCAGGCCGGGATACCCCCAACCATCTGACTTGGTTCGTGACGGACTTTGAAGTTCGCGGCGTGTCCGGCTCTCTCGGGTCCGCCGGATCGGGATGATCAGCGCATGAACGTCGAGTTGCCCGGAGTGCAGTGGGATGAGTTGTGGCTGCCGTTGCGGCCGTACGCGACGAACTGGTTGCAGGAGGGGATCCGGCGGGAGCGGCGGCCGGTGGCGATGACGCGTCGGTACGTGGAGGCGAACCCGTCGGCGATGAGCAATCTCCTCGTCGTGGATGTGGACCACTCGGATGCGGTGCTGCGGGCGGTGTCGTCGGTGGGATCGCATCCGCTGCCCAACGCGGTCGTGGAGAACCCGGTGAATGGGCACGCTCATGCGGTGTGGGCCCTGGCGGAAGCGGTGACGCGGACCGAGTACGCCCGGCGCAAGCCACTGGCCTACGCCGCCGCCGTCACCGAGGGCCTGCGCCGCGCGCTGGACGGCGATGCGGCGTACTCGGGGCTGATGACGAAGAACCCGCTGCACACGGACTGGAGCACCGAGTGGCTCCACGGCGGACTCCACACGCTCGGCGGCCTGGAGGAGGCGCTGAGCGGCCACATGCCGCCCACGCGCTGGCGGGAGACCAAGCGGTTCCGCACCAACATCACAGGGCTGGGGCGCAACTGCTCGATCTTCGAGACGGCCCGGACCTGGGCGTACCGCGAGGTACGCCACCACTTCGGCAGCCCCGACACCCTCCACACCGCCATCCACACGGAAGTGCACACCCGGAACGCCGAGTTCACGGAGCCGCTGCCGACATCTGAGGCCCGTGCGATCGCCAACAGCATCCACCGGTGGATCACGACGCGCTCCAGGATGTGGAAGGACGGTGCGGCGGTCTACGAGGCCACCTTCGTCGCCATCCAGTCCGCCCGCGGCAAGAAGAGCGGTCAGGCGCGCACCGCAGGCCGGGACGAGCGCACCGAAGCCATGCTCGAGTACATGAGGGGGAAGCCGTGACGCAGCAGCCCAGGCGTGAACGTCGCACCGCGACCGCCCGTGAGCTCGCAGACCGGTTCGGAGTGTCCGAGCGGACGGTGCAGCGCATGATCGCCGAGGAACGCACGGCGTACGAGGGCCGCTCCCGGCAGCGGCGGGACGAGATCGTCGAACTGCACCGGCAGGGGCTGAAGGGTTACGAGATCGCGCGCGAGCTGAATGTTTCTGCCGGTCTGGTGTCCGTCCGGCTCAAGGAGGCCCGCTCGGCCGGTGTCGATCTCACCCGCTACGCCGCTGCCGGTGAAACCCAGGAGCAGGGCCGGGCGTAGCGGGCCAGCCGGGTCATCCCTCGGTGCGTTCCTTCTGGATCTTCTGCATCTTGCGGGCCGTGTCGATCTGCGCGCGGATCATCGTGTCGAGCAGGGCTTCCGGGTCGCCGTCGGGGCCGGCGGTCGCGGCCAGCAGCGAGGCGATTTGGCTGGCGAGGACGGTGACCACGTCGGCCGTCCCCACCGGGCCGCGGACCTCGATCAGTTTGCGCACGGCGTCGTCGATGCGGTCCATGGCTTCCTCGCCCTGGAGGAGCAGCCCGAGCCGGTCGGCGAGGAACATGCGGACGACCGCCACACCGTCGGCCAGGGCGGTGTCCACGTTGAAGTCGGCGCGGGCTTTCTCCGACTCCTTGAGCACGGCCGGGATCGTGTACGTCCGCTGCTCCGGGATGAGGCCCTCCTTTCGCCACTTCGCGTACGGGATGGGGCCGACGGCGTCACGGCGTGCGCGGTGTTCGTTGGTCGGGCGGCCGCCCGCGGTGCGGCAGGCCCGACCTGCGGCTGCCTTGCAGGTCGGGCATTCGACATGGCGCATCCACGAGCGCACGAGATCCATCTCGGCGGCGGAGCGGAGGTGGCGTCGCCACTCGCCGCCCCACGGGATGCTGTCCGATCCGTTCTCCACGCCCGTTGCCCCCTGGGTCCCGGTGGTGTGTGCCGTCTTGCGTGCCGTGAATGACCGTACCTGCGGTGGCGGGCCTCATGGGCCGTCAGCGGTCGATCAGGGGCAGCCGTTCGGACCCTGCGCCTGCGCTGGTTCAGATGCCGTCGGTCTCCAGCGCGTACAGCTCGTAGGGAACGGTTCCGGTCTCGGTGTCCCGGTCGGCCGTTCCGACGCGGGTTCGGTGAGGCGGTCCAGCCGGGTGTAGAGGGCCTGGACGAGGCGGGCGCGGTTCTGGACGCAGCGGGCGGTGCCCTTGAGCGGGGCGGACAGGCGGCCGTCGGCTTCGCGGAGGACGACTTCGGCGAGGGCGCCGCGGCCGTCGCTCTTGGGCAGGGCGGCGGCGAGACGCCGGACGTCGGAGGCGACCGCGCGGGCGTGCCCGGTGAGCTGGAGGGCGATCTGCTCGTAGTCGCGGGGTGCGAGGTCCGGGTCGTTCCACGCCAGGACGGCGGTGACGAGCGCTTCGTGCGGGGCGCGGTCGAGGGGGAGTTCGGCCTCGATCAGGCCCTGGGGGTCGTAGAGCACGACGTGGGTGTCGCTCATCGGGTGCCCGCCGCGTCGTCGTCCTGGTCGTGGTCGCCGGTGCTGGCGTCCGGGGCCGGGGCGGCGAGGAAGCGGGCGTAGCCGCGGTCGGCGCGGGCGATCAGCGCCGGGGAGGGCCGGCCGAAGGCGGGCGGCTGGAGGCCGCGGTCTTCCGGCTGAGGGCCGACGGGTGTGGGTGCGCTCATGGGCACCGCCTCCGTTGCTGGGTGCGTCGTGTCGTTCGACGCTACGGATCCCGTCGCTCCGTCCTCAACGTAATTGCGGGAAATTGCAGAACTTCACTCCAGCGCGTCCATCGCGGCCCGGATGAGGTCGCGGGCGGCGTCGCCGTAGACGGCCATCTCCGCGAGGCCGGCGAACGCCTTCGCGTAGTCGGCGACTTCGCGCGGCTGCGTCACCTTGATCTCTGCTGTCAGCGTCTCCACCACGGCCGTGGTGTCGTCGTGGACGTAGAACGCTTCCAGGGGCCAGACGGTGCGCTGCGCGGTGAACGGGATGATCCCGAGCGAGACGGAGGCGAGCGGCATCACGGCCAGGAGGTGGCGCAGCTGCCCGCGCATCGCCTCGGGGTCGGCGGTGCGGTAGCGCAGGACGGACTCCTCGAGGAGGACGACGTAGAGGTGGCCGCCCTCGTAGAGGAACCGGGAGCGGGCGACGCGGGCGGCGACGGCTTCGGCGACGTCGTCGGGGGTGCCCTGGAAGCGGGTGATCTGCTTCATGAGGGCGGTCGCGAACGCCGGCGTCTGGAGGAAGCCCGGGGGCACGTTGGAGACGTAGACCCGGCAGTGGCGGGTCTGCTCGTGCAGGGCGTACCAGTCCTGCTGGACCTGGCGCATGCCGTTGCGGTGCAGGCGGCGCCACTCCATGTACATCGAGTCGACCGCACGGGCGGTGGCGATGAGGTCGTCGGCCTGGTCGTCCGCGCCGCACGCCGCGCACCAGGTCCGGATGTCCGCATCCGAGGGCAGGACCGCGCCCTTTTGGATGCGGGTGGTCTTCGCCGGATGCCAGCCGCACCGGGCGGAGAGCTCCTTCCCGGTGAGGCCGACGTCCTTGCGCAGGTGCTGCAACCGCACGGCGAGCGCCTCGCGGGCCCCCTGTGCGCTGGAGGATGGGGAGGCGGTCGTCATGAGGTGGCGGCCCTTGGGTGTGCGTCGGTCAGATGCGGTAGTCGGCGTGCTCGGTGGCCAGGTCCCACACCGAGCGGAACGCCTCGGCGCACAGCTTGATGGCCTGCGGGTCCTCGGTGTGGTCGGGCTCCAGGGCCTCACCGTCACCGGAGAAGATGTTCCACCGCACGATCCGGTCGTCGATGAGCCAGAAGTCGTTGCCCGGCAGGGCGAGGGTGGAGGCGCGGCGGCGGGGCAGCCAGCGGACCTGTTCGCCGGCCCGGAGGTTGGCGTCGGTGATGGCGCACTCGAAGCGGATGTAGTCGGTGACGGGCTCGGACACGACCCGGGCCCGGCGGACCTTCACCCCGCGGGCGACGGTCCGCTCCACCAGCGGCAGCCACCCGCTCCAGTAGTCCGAATCGTCTGCGGGCACGCTCCCGTCGCGCAGGAACGCCTCGAAGACCTCGCGCTCCTCCCCCACCGCGTACACGTCGCGGAGCTCCAGGTGCAGGGCGTGGGCCTGGGCGGAGTCGAGCAGCTCCTCAAAGCTGGGTGCCGGCGGCCTCTGCGGCATCGCACGCCCTCCTGATCTGCTCCACCATGCTGAGCGGGATCCGGACGATCCCTTCGTCCTCTGCGGGCGGACTGTCCTGACGGCAGGTGGCCCGGGTCGCCGGGTCGGCGAACTTGCCCTGCAGAACCAGTTCCGGGCCCTGGGCGGCGTCGGTGTCCACCCACACCGCCGGGCAGTTCCCTCCACCCGAGTTCGGGTCCGTGCCGAAGAAAAGTAACGCCATGATCCCCTCCGAAGCGAGCCAGTTGCGAGTAGTTGCGCACCGACCGTCCCGCAGGCCGGAGCCAGCGTCAAGGGGCGCTCACGAGGGCGGTGAAGCAGCGCCGAACAGAGGCAGTCGCCCGGTCGTTCGCGGCTCCACAGCGCGAGAAGACTGATCGGCTCCTTGCCGGGGCAGCGCTATCGACGAGACCGCGGCGCGAGCTGGCCTATGTCCACTACGTTTTCGATCACCCGCTGCCACCGGAGGACCGCATGGCCGACGACACCACCCAGGGCACCGCGAGCTTCATCTCCGAGATGGGCGTGCTCAAGCGCGTCGCACGGACCGGCTGGGGGTTCACCGGCAACAAGGCCCCCGAATCCGTGGCGGAGCACTCGTTCCGTGTCGGGGTGATCGGATCCGTCCTCGCCATGATGGAAGGCGTCGACCCGGCCCGGGTCGCGCTGATGTGCCTGTTCCACGACAGCCAGGAGACGCGGGTCGGGGACATCCCGCACATCGGCCGGAAGTACATCAAGGCCGCCCCGAACGGCGAGGTGACCGCCGACCAGGTTGCCAACGCCCACCCCGCCGTACGCACCGGCGTGCAGAGCGCGGTCGACGAGTACGAGGCCGGCGAAACCCCGGAGGCGATCGTCGCCCGCGACGCCGACAAGCTCGAATGCCTGGTCCAGGCAGTCGAATACCGGGAGCAGGGCTACAGCCTCACCCAGAACTGGATCGACACCAGCCTCGCCTCACTCAAGACCCCGTCCGCGAAAGCCCTGGCCGATGCCGCGCTGAGCATGGACTCGCTCCAGTGGCAGAAGAACTTCCTGCGCTGATCAGTTCCAAACAACCGCTGACCCGCGCCCTGCTGGGGCCCACCCGCCAGCACGGGGCGAGCCCCAGCACGATCGGCGCCTCACCCAGCGCGCCGTCGGCAGCCTGGAAGCGGGGCCAGACAGCTCAGGAAGCAGCGAGCGTCGTGACGGGCCTGGAGGCCGAACGCGAACCCCTGCGCCCCGGCATCTTTGCCGTCACCGATGCCTCGCCCTCCAGGGCCTGTTCCCCAGTCTGTGCTCCCTTGCTGCGGCGCAGCACCGCCTGGGCGTACAGGCCCTCCAGTTCACTGGCCTGAGCGCGCAGGCTGTCGGGTGTCGAGCCCGGGTAGTCCTGGAGAATCTTCCACCCGCTGTACCAGTGGGCGCCGTCGACGCTCGCGGGAAGGACCAGGGCGGCGGCTTCGAAGGCGGCGAGTTCGGCGAAGTTGCCCTGTCTCTCCTTCGAGAGGGAGGCCAGCCAGATTTTTAGTGCCGCAGCTTTGCGGGGGCGGTCGCTGAATCGCGCGCTGAGCTTGCGGAGGCGTTTGGCGTGCTGGTGCAGGAGGAACGTACCGAGCTGCGTAGCCAGAGCGCGGGCGCGAGCAGCCTCGCCAGGCGTGAAGTAACGGCCCAGTTCGGTGAGTTCCCGATCGCGGAGGTCTTCAGAGGGGTTGGTGTACACGACCCGTATTGTGCTCCGCCTGACTCCCGACCGCAGGCAGCGCCACACCCCCGCACGGGCGCAGCGGGCGGTGCCTTCCAGCGGTGCCGACGGGCGGCCGTCGGCTTCGGCGAGGACGCCGCAGCCGTGACAGCTTCTGGTCTATCCGGGTGAGCGAACCTTGCGGCCGTGGCATTCGGATGTGCGGCGCCTCTACCGTGCGGCCATGGACTCCACCCCGATGCCCGAGCCGCTGCGCCGGGCGATTCACCAGCTGGTCTCCGAGGGCGTGCAGAACTGCCAGGAGGTGCTGCGGTACACCGAGCCCGACCAGGCGCACACCTGGAAGCGCATGACGCTGTACCGGGCCACGGACGCAGCGGACACGATGAACATGGTGGCCATGCTGATCGCCGCGTACTGCCGGCGCACGGGCATGGGCCGGGAATCCCTGGAGTCGTACCTCCAGCTGGAACAGCAGCACGACCGGGCTAAGGGGCCAGGGGACGGAGAGTGGGCGCACCTGGCGGGTCTGCTGGGCGAAGAGGCTCCCGTCTGCGCGAGCGAGCCGGGGACCTGGGCCAGCATGCAGTTCCGTACCGGGCAGAGGCACGCCACCAACGCGCAGGAGGTGGAGGACGACCCGCAGAAGCTGTTCACCGAGGCGTGCCTGCACGGGCTGAAGGCGAAGCTGTGCGACGACGTCGACTCTCTGGACAGCTACCTGCCGCCGCGGGTGGCGCAGTTGGCCCGCAAGGTGGCCGAAGCTCTCGAAGTGCCGGAGCTGGCCGCGACGTAACGCCGGGGGCGCGCGGTCGTTGGACCGCGTGAACCCAACCGGGCCCCGGGGATGTCATGGCTGATCCCCCGGGGCCCTTGGTGTGTCCGGCTCTAGGTCAGATCTCGTTGTCGTCCGGGTCGGTGAGCCAGTTGACGACGTCGGCGTCGGTCATCAGGACCGCCTGCGTTTCGTGGGTGGTGTCCTGCTGGACGACGTGGAAGCGGCCCGGGTGCGGGCTCTGCTTCGGGGCGGGGCCGGCCATCGGGGCGAGGCGCTGCCAGGTGTCGGCCGTGAACCGCGCCAGGATCACCGTGGCGAACAGCTCGCGAGCGGCCCCTTCGAGGACGGTGGCCTGGGGCCGTCCGTCGAAGATGACGTGGATGCGGGCCGCGCGTCCCACCCAGAGGGCTTCCTCGAGGGCGGCGATGGCGGGGGACGTCTTCGGGTCGTCCTTCTGCCGGAAGGTCTCCCAGTAGCGGGCGAGGTGGCGCAGCGTGGTGTTGGCCTCGTCGACCGCGACGATCAGGCGCGGCACGTCGTCCAGGTCGCCTTCGAGGTCGAGGCGGCGCTCCAGCTCGGAGGCGAGGTGGACCAGGGCGTCGTGGATGCCGGCGATGTTGCCGCGGTGGGTCACCGTGGGCAGGGACTTCGCCCACAGGTGGGAGATCCGCTTGGGGTCGAGGACCAGGGCGTGGGCGCCCTGGTGCAGGAACTGGGCGGTCAGGGAGCGCAGCATCGTGGTGCTGCCGCCGCCGGTGGCGGTGCAGACCAGGACGTGCGGGGATTCGGCGTCCAGGTCGACGGCGATGGCCCGCCCGGTGGTGCTGATGCCGATGAGCGCGGTCCCTTCGGGGAGCGCCTCTATCTGCTCGCGCAGGCCGGGGTCGGTGAAGTGCAGCATCTGCGGGAGCGCGGTGGTGTTCGTCATGGTGCGGTGTTCCTTTTCTGTGCGGTGCCTGGTGAGCCGGGTGTTCTCCAGGACGAGGGGGATCGTGTCGGCTGAACCGGACAGGTCCCGGTCCGGCCGATTCGGCATCAGCTCTCCTCGGTCTTCGTGGCGGCGGCCCACGCCGCGGCTTCGGTCTCGCTCAGGAGCAGGACCTGCGTGGGGTGCGCGGTGGAGCCCTGCACGGTGTGGAAGCGGCCCGGGTGGGCGCTTCCCTTCGGGACGGTGGCGACCTGCGGGGCCGCCTGGCTCCAGGTGCGGGTGGTGACCCGTCCCAGGAGCACGGTGGAGAAGTGCTCGCGTCCCAGCGCGGCGCTGTAGCTCTGGGCGCCGGCGAGGATGTGGATGCGGACCTCGCGCCCGGCGAAGAGGAGCTCCTCGTACGCATTCACGGCCGGGGACGTCTTCGGGTCGCCCGCCTGGCGGACCTTTTCCCAGTGGCGGGCCAGCTGTCGCAGGGTGTGGCCGGCGGACTCGAGCACCACCGTGAGGCGGGGCAGGTCTTCGGTGTCACCGTGCTCGTCGGCGTGGTCGATGCGGCGCTTCAGTTCGGCGCTCAGGCCGAGAAGGGCGTCGTGGATGTCGTCGATGTCGCGGCGGTAGGTCACCGTCGGCAGGGCGCGCGCCCACGACTGGGAGATGCGCTTGAAGTCGAGGACCAGGACGTGCCCGCCGTTGTGCAGGAGCTGGGCGGTCAGGGTGCGCAGGGCGGTGGAGGTGCCGCCGCCCGAGGCGGAGTAGACCAGGACGTGCGGCGATTCGTTGTCCAGGTCGACGCAGACCGGCTGCCCGTCGGTGCCGTGGCCGATGAGGACCTGGGAGGCGGGCAGTGCTTCCAGCTGCTCGCGGACGCCCGGGTCGGTGAGGCGCAGCTGCTGCGGGAGGGTGCTCTTGTTGGTGGTCTTCCACATGGTGGCGGTGTTCCTTTTCTGTGCTGTGCCTGGTGAACCGGGTGTTCTCCGGGCGGGGGTGTCGGCTGGAGCGGCCGGGGCCGTTCAGTCGAGGTCGGTGGTGCCGGTGGCGGCGCGGGGCCGGTTGCGTGCCCAGCGCTTGAGGTCACCGGCGCGGTAGAGGAGTTCGGTGCCGCGCTTGTCGACCGGCTTGGGGAAGGTGCGGTCGTTGGCGCGGGCGTAGCGCAGGGCTGCGACGGTGATGTCCGGCAGGTGGTGCTGGTGGGCCTCGCGCAGTCCCACCGCCTGGTCGTCGTCGACCGGGGCCGGGCTCGTCGGCGGCGTCGCCGCGGGGTTGGCGGGGTCGGCGGCCGGGGGCTTGGTGTTCCAGGCGTCGGCGAGGACGTCGATGTCGGCGGCCGGCGCCGGATCGGGGGTGGTGGGCGGGAGGGCCGGGTCGCTCCAGGCGTCGGCCAGGGAGTCGGCGGGCGGGGCGGCGGGCTTGTCCAGCACGACCGGGCCCGGCTGTACGGGAAGGCCCGCGCTCTGGGGACCGGTAGCGGCCGCGCCGGTGCTGGCCCACTCGCGGGCTTCGGCCTCGGTGAAGAAGAGGATCTGCGTCTCGCGCGCGGACCCGCCGCTGACGACCTGGGCGCGGCCGTGGTGCTTGGTGGACTTCGGCGCGGGGTGGACCTCGGGGGCGAGCATGCGCCAGGCGTTGACGCTGTAGCGGGCAAGGATGCGGGTGGAGAACTGCTCGCGGACCTCCGGGCCACCGAGGGCGCGGGCGGTCGCGGACTGGGCGACCAGGAGGACGTGCATGCGCAGCTGGCGGCCCATGTAGAGGATCTCGTTGAGCGCGTCGATGGCCGGGGAGACCTTCGGGTCGCCGGACTCGCGGGTCTTCTCCCAGTAGCGGGCCAGCTGCTTCATCGTCGCGTTGACCTCTTCGAGAAGGATCAGCAGACGGGGGCCGATGGCCTTGGGGTCGGCGCCGATGCCCAGTTCGTCGGCAACCCGGGTGCGGCGCCGGCCTTCCATGCCGAGCGCGATGAGCTGGTCGTGGATGTCGGCGATGTCGGCGCAGTAGGTGACGTTTGGAACCCCGCGCGCCCACGGGTGGGAAATCCGCTTGGTGTCGAGGACGAAGACGTGGCTGCCGTGGTGGAGCATCTGGCAGGCGATGCAGCGCAGGGTCACCGACTTGCCGCCGCCGGTGGAGGCGTTGACCAGGATGTGCGGGGATTCGGCGTCCAGGTCGACGGAGACGATCCCCCCGCCGGCACCGAACCCGATGATGGGCGCGGACTCCTTGGCCTTGGCCACCAGCTCCCGCGTCTTGGGGTCCTTGAAGAGGGCCTTCGCCGGGGGCTTGCGGGTCTTCTTCACCAGCAGGTGGGTGTCACGCGCAGCAACGTTCCAGGAGAACGTCACGCCCTCCAGGGCGAGCTTCTGGGTGATGAGGCTGGCGACCTGGTCCCGCGAGAACCTCAGGTTCCTGGGCAGGTCGACGCGTATCTCCGCGTCGTCGTCGGAGAAGTTCTTCGGGATGTGGAGGTAGCGGCGCGGGTCGGTCTGCTCCGCCACCCCCAGCGGCTGGGCCAGCGCCTCGTGCAGCGGGACGACCCACTCGCGCATCAGCTCCCGGCGCTCGCGGGTCAGCGCCATGTACGCCGCGGTGCCCACGGTCAGCACGGAGGCCGCGCCGATCCCGCCGGTCTCCAGTACCGCGATCGCCTGGTCCCGGGTGTCCCACAGCTCCTGGACGCTCTGCACCGTGGCTTCCAGGTCCTGGGTAGCCAGGTATCCGGTCTCCCAGACACCGGCCCCCAGCGCGACCCGGAAGGACAGGCGCCGCCACCCGGGCTTGTAGGAGCGGCGCGGTACGCGGCCCTCCACCTTCGGCAGGACCCAGGTACCCGAACGCCAGAACGTGGCGTCGGTCCGCTTCACGCCGTCCAGGTCCCGGCCGGCCAACACCCTGCCGATCCCGAACACAAGCGACTCGGTGTTCTCCTCCACCTGCTTGTCGAACTTGGTCTGTGCCATGGCTGTGCCCCTTCGGTGTGCGTCCGGGCACTTCACACCCGGAAGCGGACACCGCCATTGAAGGAGCTTGAGCCTGTGGATACGGGACGACGGAAACCGGCTCTGAGCTGCGGATCTGTGGATAACTTTTCGGCTTGGAGGGCCCTCGCGCCTGCCTATCCGCGCGGGCGCGCCCTGCCCCTACTGCAGTCCCGAGAACGCGCTCGGTATGACCGGCTGACGGCGGCCTCCAGGTGGCGGGTACGTTCGGAGGTAAGGGGTGCGGCCTTGGCCACCAGAAGGCCGCGAATCAGGAGATAAAACCATCCTGAAATGGGGCAAGTTGTGACGCACTGACCTGTCAGGCATCGCGCGGACCTGAAATTCTTCGCGTTCCGAACCGGCGGAGGTCACGGATCGGGAGTCGCCAACTCACGAAGTGGCTACGGTGGCTGGATGTCCTTTGACGAAGGGTTCGTGTTCGACATGGCGCAGGCCGACGCACCGAGCGGAGTGATCGTCAACGCACTGCGCTGGGAGATCCTCAACGACTGGACTCAGTACCAGCACGACGACAAGTTCGAGGACAAGACCGCCAAGATGTCGTACTGGTGGGGCTTCGTGAAGCGCGACACCGGCTTCGAGTCGCTGAAATGCCTCTGGGCCAAGCACGAAAGCAACTACCCCATGTTTGCCGAGGCCATCTGGCTCCTGCACCGGGAGTTCAGCGAGGGCGCCGGGGCAGACCACCACCCGCTCTTCGCGAACGTTCCCCCGATCCCGGCCGAAGTCCTGTTCCAGAAGATCGCCAGCTGTTCCGCTCCGGTGCACCGCTCGCTCACCGAGGAACAGATGGTCGCGATCCTGCGCAAGGCGCCGCAGGACTACAGCAGCATGTCGTAGCGCGTCGCTCCCCCGCCCCACGCTTGCGCGTCGTCCATCGACGGGGTCAGGGTGTGTCGCCGGAGTAGTGGAAGCGGCACACCACCCCCGGGCCGGCGGCAGGGCGCGGGGCGTCGGGGAGCGGGTCGTACAGCGCCCGGCCTCCGGGCCACCGCCCCAGCTCGGTCATCAGGGCGACACCGTCCTCGATCTCCTCCGGCCGCCAGCCCGTGATGTCGAGCAGCAGGCCGTCCAGCGGGCCGCCGACCAGCGCGGCGTACGTCTGGTGCGGCAGCGGGCCGGGGTTGGGGTCGTCGTGGTCGTGGCCGTACACCCGGCCGCGCAGCAGCTGCTCGTCATCGGCGTTCATCCGGCCAGCCTCCCAGCCACCGCCGACAGCGGAAGGCCGGCGGCGCCCGATAGTCCGGCCCCTCCCGCCGGACGGGAGAGGCCGCGGGCGCCCTCCCGCCTGGCGGGCTTCAGGCGCAGGGCAGACGGTCGGGGACGGGCCAGTCGATGCGCACCCCGCGGCGGATCAGCGCGGTGAGGCTGTCGACCTGGCAGGCGGGCGGCTGCTCCCGGGTGTAGCGGCGCAGCGCCCGGTGCACGCCGTCGCGCAGCTGGCCGTCGGTCAGCGTGGGCGCCTGCTCCTGGAGCTCGTCGAGGAGCTGCGCGGCGCGGGCCGCGCGGGACAGCGCGGCATCCGCGAGCGGTCCCTCCGCGAAGCCGTCGCGTACGGACAGGCCGGGCTCGATGAAGGTCATGGTGACGTTCCTTTCCGCCCGGCCGCGCGTGGTCTCCTGGGTGGAGACGCGGTCGCGGGACCGAGCGGGCGGGAACGTAGAGCACCGGGTTCGTTAGCGTCGCGGCCTGGCCGCCGGCCCCGGGCAACAAAGGAGACCTCTGCCCCACGGCTGTCGCGTGGTAAAGAGGTGTCGTCGTGGCGAGGGGGCTTGCCCACGGGGCCTGACCAGGCATAACGCTCAAGATCGAAAAAGTGGGGGGCCCACTCACGGTCACACCTCCGGTGCAACTCCTAGTGCACCTCTGCAAGCAACCCTCCAGCCCCCTTCCGGTGCAACCCGCTACGTCGCCGCCACAGGCCGGGGCAGGCACGGCGTGGGCCAGGCCGGCGCCCACCGCCAGGCCGCCCACCGCTCCGCCTGCGCGAAGACGCCGGAGCGTGCGGCGAGCATCGCCAGGACCTCGCCGCGGGCGGCGTCGACGGCCCGGTGCTCGGTGTCGGAGACGATGCCGAGGCGCCGCACGTGGGCGTACTCGTCTTCGTCTTTCCACTCCCAGCTCGTGAGGTCGGGCGCGACGACCAGGTCCACGGTGAGGTCGAGGGTGTCGAAGCCGGCCTCGGTGCGGCGGGTGGGGTGCTCGAAGTTCACGTACCAGTTCCGCAGCCGGCGCCCGCCGCCGCTGTCGGGGACGAAGAAGGCGTTGACGCTGAACCAGGACGTGGGCGGCTTCCACAGCAGCAGGTCCGTCTCCTGCCACACCCCGGCCGCCAGCTCCCACTCCCCCGCCGCCATCGCGTCGAACGCCTCCGTACGCACCGCGCGGTCTCCCTCCGCGCGGGCCTGCGCGTACAGGGCGGGCCACCGGGCCTCCGTGCCGGGGGCGCAGGCGGTCACCAGCGCCTCGCCGGTGTCGTCGACGACCCGCAAGGCCAGCTCGCTCCACACCCGCCCCGAGCGGTGGACATCGCGCCGTACGACCGTCTGGCCCGTCTCGAATCCGCGCACCACGGTTCCCTTCTCCGGCCCCGGGCCGGGCCGCCCGGCCCGGCTTGCCCACCTCAGCCGATCCCGGCCGGGGTGGGCAAGCCGCCGTCCGAGGGTGGCTTGCCCAGGGTGCCCTTGGGCTTGCCCGCGCTTACCGGCGGCGCCCGAACAGGCCGCGGGGTTTCGCGGCGGGCGCTTGTGCCGCCGCGCGTTCGGCTTCTTCCGCCTGCTGGCGAAGCTGCTCCTGGCGCTCACGTTCGTCGGCTTCGGCCCACTGCTCTGCTGCGACGGCTCGGCTCTG
Source organism: Streptomyces sp. NPDC058650 (assembly GCF_042717315.1). Lineage (NCBI taxonomy): Bacteria > Bacillati > Actinomycetota > Actinomycetes > Kitasatosporales > Streptomycetaceae > Streptomyces > Streptomyces sp. NPDC058650. The sequence continues at coordinate 58,229 of NZ_JBHXRL010000031.1, read as the reverse complement.
GCAGTCCTCGCACAGGTGCTTGTGCGACTCGGGGTTGCGGGTGTACCCGACCGCTTGCCAGCGGTCGTCGGTGAACTTCGCCCCGCAGTTCGCGCATGCTGGCCGCCGCGCCTCCCGCGCCGCGGTTCGCTCTTCCTCGCGGCGTTGCTCCTCTTCTCTGGCGGCCTGGCGGCGGCGGGCGAGGTAGGCGTCCCGGCGGTGGTTGCCGATCGCGTCGTGCAGCGGCTCCAGGCGGTCGCGGTCGCGGTCGCGGCCGTAGCGCCAGAACGCGGGCCCGGCCGGGCCGTGCTCGCGCAGCAGCTCCAGGGTGGTCGCCACGATGGGGATGCACCCGTCGTAGGAGTGGTAGCCGCCATCGGCGTACCACCGGCCCTGCCAGTGGGAGCGGGTGAGGTCGGCGACCTTCTCCATCTGTTTCTTCGCGGAGCGCTTGCCGACCTCGTGGAAGACGAGCAGGACCGGCGGGTGCACCCGCTCGTAGCCCTCCCAGGCAGGTGCGGACCAGCGGGTGCGCCACATCGGCTTCTCTTTGCCGTCGGTGTCCTTCTCCTGCCGGCGGAAGAACCGCAGGTACTTGTCGAACTTCGCGGCGATGAGGACTGCTTCCTCGGTGCAGTTGTCCGCCTCGATGAACAGCAGTGGCACCCCGTCACCGGGAGCGGTCACGACGACATCGGCCCGCGCGCTGCCGACCGCGGGGTTCTTCCAGGTGCCCTTCACCGGGAGCGCGACCTCGGTGGCGTACGAGGTGAGGGTGCCGATCCCGTCGGGTGCGTCGACGGCGGCCTGCGCGGCGGCGACCGCTTCGGCCGGCTCCCCGACGACCAGGTCGAGGTCGGGCTTCGGGCGGATCAGCGCGATGACCGTCTCGTTCACCGTCATCGGATGGGAAGCCCCGGAGCGGCCGGCGCTCTTGGGCATGCCGCCCATCTCCTCCGGCTCACGGTCCAGGTCGATCGCGGCGGCGGCCAGCCCGGCCGCGGTGAGGATGCGTACCTCCTCGTTGCCCCGGGTGCGGCCGCCGTCGACGACCAGGCCGTGCCGCCGCAGATCGTTCGCCGCCCCGCGATGGGAGGCGGTCCGCGCTTCCTTTCGCTTGGCCGGCGTCTCCTTGAGGGTGTGGCGGTAGCTCAGGTGCGGAGAGGCGAGGCGCTGTATCTGATCGGCGGTCGCGACCTTGAGCACTCCGAGCACGGACAGCACGTCCGCGCGCAGGTCGTTGGTCGATCCCGCCTCGTTCGTCTTCCTCTTCCCCGCCATCAGGCTCGCCCTCCCCACAGCACCGACCGCACGGCGGCCGACGGCGCGTTCCCGGCCGTCACGGGCGGCGGGCCCCCGGACCCGATGATCTCCTCCTCCGCCTTTCCTTCCAGGTTCAGGAGTAGAGAAGAGGGTTTTGACAATCCGGGATGGGCGCGAAAACCGGCTCTGACAAGGGGAAAAGCCGAACAGTCGGACGTCGGGCACGGAAGTGGCTTCGGCAGTGGGAACGCAAGCGGCGGCGGCAGGAGCTCACCAGGGCTTGCCCACCACTGCGGGCCGGTCGCGGACGCCTCCCACGGGGCGGCGCTCTCGCGGCGTGCAGGACTCCATCGTGCCCTGCTGGCGCCGCTGCGGGAAGGGACGGCCGGGGGCAGCACAGGGGCGGGTGCGGGCACGAGGACCTCGTTCCTCCCGGCCGGGCCGGGGTGGGCGGCGTTCATCCGTCCCACGCGCATCTGTCTCGCGTGCGGGACGGATGCCACCCTGCTCGATCACCCCTTGTCCGCCGTCCGACGCTCCACCCGACCTGCGTCCGCTTTCATCGGGTTGAGGCTTGCGCAACCGATTTGCCCGTGGCCGACGCCACACCGACCGGCCGAAGGTCAGCGGGCGGGCCGGCTGCTGGATGGCGACGCTCCGCGCCGCCAGTCCGAGGGCTTCTGGCCGCGGAACGTCTCGCCGCTCTCGATCCGGGCCTTGTTCCGGGCGAACTCCCGCTCGGCTGCCGACAACGGCCGGGGCGCGCAGCCGGGGTGTCCCCAGCCGTCTGCCACCTTCGTGATGACCTCGCCCTTGGCGTAGTCCTTGAAGCAGGCCGGGCAGGTGCCCGGGTACGCGGCCCGCAGCGACCCGCGCGGCAGCGGCACCGTCTTCTTGGCCGCCGCCTTCTTCGCGGCCGGCTTCCCACCGCCCGCCTTGCTCTTCGCCGCCTGCGCCCGCTTGATCGCCTCGCGCTGCGCCTTGCCGGGCCGCTTCTTCGGCTGCTGCCCGCGTGCCGTCTTCGCGGCCTTCTGTGCCGGGGTCTGTCCCACGCGCGGATCGTAGAACCTGGCCTCTGGCGGCCGACACACGCCACGCGCACCAGGTACACCCGAGCAGTGGCGCGCGGGAGCGGACCGGGGCGCGCACGGCGCGATGAGTTGCGCCCGAACGGGAGAGCGCCCAGGGGACGGAGATTTCTCCTCCCCCGGGCGCTGTCTCGTTCGGGCGGGATGTCGCAGGTAGCGAACCTGGTCAAGGAGCGATGCGTGCCGCCCGGGGCCGCTATCCAACCCGGTCAAGGAGCGATGCACCCTCCCGGACTGGCCCGGCATCCGGTGCACAGCATCGGATGCTGTGCACTCCCCATCGCGATGTCGTGCACTCCCGAGGCGATGCAGGGCACTCCCACCGCGATGTCGTGCATCGGATGCGGTGCATCGTCCGGACATCGGATGCGGTGGCGGACATCGGGTGCGCTCCACTCCGCACGATGGGCTTCCGCTCCCGGGGCGGTGGTGCGCCCGCCGCGCGCCTCGGGTGCGGTGGTGCGCACCACCGGGAGTGGCGGTGCGCATCGTGGTGCGGTTGGTGCGCGCACCGACCCGTGCGGGCGGGCCGACAGGTGCGCGCACCACGGCCTGGCGGTGCGCATCATGGCGCGCGGCGCGTTCCGGGCGGTGCGCGGGCTGTTGCGACAAGGGGCCGGATCGAGCGAAGTCCCCATATCACACACCCCCTTGACTTCCGTCCCCTCGAAATCCCATATGCACGTTATGCCGACCCTGGATGTGCGGCAGATCACATGAACTGGGCGTGAGGGTGGGTCCGGTGGGCGCGCTTCGGTGGGACAGCCAAGCGGTGCGCACCGGCTCGGGCAGACGGTGCGCTGGGTGCGCGCACCGAGGATGTGGTGCGCGCACCAGGGCCCACCGGTGCGCGCACCATCACCTCCGTGCGCGCACCACGATGCGCACCGGTGCGGCGGCCGGGAGTGGACGACATCGCCGTGGTGCGCACCGGTGCGCTCGATGCCGTTCATCGTTACCGCACGGTGCGCACCACCGGAACGGGTGCGCGCACCGGATGCCTCGATGTCCCGCACGCCCACCGGGCGGTGCTCGCCGGAGTGGAGTCCACCCGATGTCGCGGTGGAGTCCACTCCCACCCGGTGCGCTCCGCGGTGGACTCCACTCCCATCGGGTGGATCCCCACGGTGGGCTCCACTCTCCGGGGGCCGCATCGTCCACCGGGTGCGCGGTGGAGTCCACCGTGTCCACTCACCAGAAGTAGCGGCGGCGAAGGCGCGCGGCGCGCCACGGGTTCGGCCGGCCATCGGGGTACTGCCGGGAGCGGCGCCGGACCGGCCGCGGCTTCGGCGACGGGTACAGCGCCGTCCGCAGCCGGCTGGCGTCGGCGAGCTGCTCCAGGCGCTCCCGCTGTTCCGATGAGAGCTGTATCAGGATCAGGTCGACCATGGTTCCTCCTCGTTTCGCGGGGGCGGTCCCCGTACTCTCACCGCGCCCTGATGTCTCCGGGGCCGGAGCGCCGGGCACGTCCCGGGTTCTGGCGCGGTGGCTTCGTCCTGCGTCCCGCCGGGCGGTCACGGCCGGGGCCCCTGGCCGTGGCCGGGGCCATGGTCGGGCTGCTGGCGCTGCTGCTCGTGCTCCTGGCGGCGCCGGTCGACCGGTCCGGCCGGGTCGGCTGACGGGTCGGCGGCCGAGGCCGGGATCTCACGGTCCTCGATAGCGCGGCGGCGGGCGTTGGCCGCGCGAGTGTAGGCCGCGAACCGTTCCAGGTTCTCCGGTGTGCTCAGCCACGTCGCCGGGTCGGTCGTACGGCCCTCCAGGTACTCCTGCGGCATCGCGGCCTGCTGGTGGGCGTGGATAGCGGCAGCTCGTTGCGCCGGGGTGAGAGCGGCGTCCCGGCCGGGGTGGTCGACGGCGTGCGGCGGGGCTGACGCCTGGTCGTGGTGCTGGTCGTCGGTGCGCGCAGCGGCCGATGTGGTCGCGGCCGGGGCGTCGTCCTGCCCGGCGGCCGCCGTGCGGGCGGCGCGGATCGCGTTCCGTACGGCGAGGCTGGCGACCCGGGCCCGCTCGTAGCGGGACGACTCCCGGGGCGGCTTGCCGTCGGTGCCGGCGATGAACCACGGGTCGGGCTCGGTGAAGTCGGCGGTGTAGAAGATCTGGTCGGCGGCCGGGGCCCGGCGGCCGGGCTGGGGATCGGTGGTCTGGCGGCCGTGGTCGGACAGGGCGCGGGTGGCGATGTAGTCGTCCACGCCGCGCGTGAACTCGCGGCCGCGCAGGGTCTCCAGCAGATGCCGGCGCGCTTCGGCCAGGACGTGGCGGCGGGCGAACTTGCCGCGCACGGTGAAGACGACCGCGGCGACGTCGACGGCGGCGAGCACGATGTCGATGTGCGGGTCGACCCGGGCGCGGATCGCCGCCCCCGCCGCGCGGCAGCGCTGCAGAAGCCCGTCGACCATCTGCTGGCCGAACTTCAGGAGCGCGGACGCCTTCCACCACACGAGCAGCTGCTCCAGCGGACGCGGGGTCTTCTTCTCACGGCGGGTCTCCTGCGCGGCCCACCACCCGAGGCCTTCGCGGGCCTTCTCGCCGGGCAGCCGCCCGTGCTTCTGCGCGTACTTGTAGGTCAGGCCCTCCAGGACGTCCTCGATCTGCTGGCGGCGAGTGGCCGACCAGTCGATGAGCTTGGAGTCGACACCGGCTATCTCCATGACGGGGCGCAGGCCCGGCGTCACCTCCCGGGGCACGGTCGCCAGTCCCAGCTCCTCACAGACCTCGGTCGTGATCGCGAGGGTGTAGAGCGACCCGGCGGCCACCACATGGCGGTATAGACGGCGGGTGTCCAGCGCGCCCCACTTCGGATCACCGTTGTCGTCCAGGCGCTGCACGCGATTGAGGACCAGGCAGTGGTCATGCAGGAGGGGGAAGCCGTCGCGATTGTCGTAGTGCCGGAACGCCGCAACCACCAAGGCCGGCGTCTTCGCGCGGCCGCGGCCGGAAGACCACCGGGTCTCCGCGACCTCGTCCTCGAGCCAGCGCAGCGCCGTGGCGATGGCCCGCTCGTGGGCCCGCTCGATGATCCGGCGGGTGTGGGCGTCTCCCAGCGCCCACAGCACGTGCAGGGACGCCTGCGGACGGAAGGTGAAGTCGAGGGCGAGCAGCGGGGTCTGCTTGCGGGCCTCGATCTCTTCGATCGGCTGACCGAGCACGGTCGCCAGCCGCGCGGTGGCCGGGTCGGCGCCGTCGTCCAGGAGGCCGCGCTCGATGCGGTCGGCGTCCGGGTGGCGGCCCTGCCCGAACATCAGCTTCATCTGCCGCTCGGACACCTCCGCGCCCTCGGTGAGCCCGAGCGCGTCCAGGCCGCGCCCCAGCCACCTCCCCGGCGGGAGGCCGGCCAGCTCCTGGGCCTCCTTGAGGGACTGACCGACCGGGCGGCGGCCGTCCCCGAATGCGACTCCGCGTACGTAGTAACGCCAGGCGTTACGCCTCTGGACCTTCGCGACACTCAGCATCCCCACAGGGGACACCGGCTCTGACCTGCGGAAAAGCGCGATCCCGTGGGGTGGGACAGTTCACCGGAACTTCACGGCCGATCCCGCCGGGCGGGCGTTCTCGGCGGCACCGCGCCCGCCTGGCGGACACCACCAGGGCCATGCAAATGCTGCGCGGCCACCCCGTCACACACGCCTCACACGCCCCGAAAACCGCAAGTAGACGACTTCACCGTCAACGAGCGCACATCGAGCGCACATCTACGTACCGCTCCCCCACCCAGCGGCCAAGGACGCCGCGCTCTGCACCACGTCACCCACTCTTCGCCCCCGGCAACGCCGGGGGCTTCTTGCTGCCTGGAGGACCGACGTGCCCACCTACGAGACCATGACCCGCTTCAACAACGACCTGCGCCGCCTCAACCCAGAACAGCGCCAGCGTTTCCGCCGGGCCGTCAGCGCCTTCGTCCACGACCTGCGCGACACCGACGGGCGCTTCCGCGCCGGCCTCCGCGTGAAGCAGGTCAGCGGGTTCCCCGGCATCTACGAACTCACCTGGTCCGCAGGGACCGGCCCGGCAGGGCGCGCCACGTGGCAGTACGGGGCCTCATGCCGTCCCGGCACACCGCATGTCATCTGGAGGCGCATCGGCACCCACGACATCCTCACCGGCCCCTGACCCGAGAGGGCTCGCAGCTACTTTCACGCGTGAAACCGCACCGGCACAGCAGCGATCATGAAGTGCCAGCACCACCGGACTGGCCATACTCGTTGGGCGGGACATGAAGCACTCCAACCCCCTCCTGGACCCGCTGGCCGAAAACGCGGTGATCGCCGTGTGCGCTCTCGCCGACGCCGCCGGACCCGATCGGTGGAGCAGCGGAGCCGTCGAGGACGCGGCCACCGCGCTGGAGGTACTCGCCGGGGCGCTGGCCGATCTCAGCCCGGAGGCCGCCGAGCTCCTGGGGGTCGTCCCGGCCGCCGTCGCCGCGCTGCGTGAACGCGTGGAGCGCGCACCGGCCCCGGCCGCGCCATCCGGTCCGGCCGGCTGTGTCGAGGACCCGGCGGTGCTGAGTACGGGCCTGCGGCGGGCTCTCGCCGGGCACAGCCTCGGGCACCGGGTCCACCAGCTCGGCCCCGCCCTGCTGACCATCACCCTGGACGCGGCCCACGCCCAGGCCCTCGCCGTACTCCTCACCGCCCGGCGTGAGCTCCCCCGCCAGGCACCGGCTGCCGAGGACGAACTCCGGTGGGGCGCCGGGGCTGTTGTTGCCCCCACAGACGACATGTTCGATTCGCTCGAACAATTCCTTCCAAATTTGGAAGGACCGGCGGAGCCTACTGCTGGCCTGTCGGCCGATCGCGATCCTTCGCCCAGCGGACCAGTGCTTGGTAGACCCGGGTGTCGTTGGGGTCTGCGAAGGCTTCGGCGAGGGTGCGGTTCAGCTCACGTCGGGGGATGCGGCCTCGCTTGAGGTCGTCCGCCAGCTGTCGGGCCTTGCGGCTGACGGCCAGCTGAAGCGCCTCGTCGGCCGGCTCGTCGGCATCGCCCTGATCCTGGTCCGGTTCGGTGAGCGCCTTCTCAGCCTGTTCTCGGATCTGTTCCGCGGGGTCGCCGTCGCTCTGCGGGCCAGGCAGCTCACGAACGACTTCGGCGATGGCCTTGGCTGTGACCTTGGGCAGGGCCTCGCGGAGCAGTCCGTGCAGGGTGGCCGCTGCTTCGACACCGTACCGCTCCACGGTGGGGAGCAGGGCTTCGACATGGGAGCGGGTGAGTTTGGGGACGTCAGGCAGGAGGCGGGCTGCGAGTCGCCAGCCGCGCCGCATCCGGCTGGAGTCGGCCAGCGAGACGTCCCAGTCCTCCAGCAGCGCCTCGAAGGTGGGGTACTCCGCCCGGTACAGGTGCCGGTTCGCCACGGCGTCCAACGCCTTGCCGGTCATCCAGTACGACGCATGGTGAGAACGGATCACGCTCTCGCAGACAGCGAGGTCCTTGCGCTCCGCTTCCGTGAGCGGCTGGTCGGAGCTGGCAGTGATGGACGGATCCGGGAGGGTGTCCAGCGTGAGGGCGACAGGATCCACGGCGGCCGTGGTCTTGCGGGCCAGCCCAGCGAGTCCTTGGGAGCGTCGAGGGCGCTCGTTGAGGCCGAAGCGGTCAGCGGTCGTCTCGGATTCGGTCGTTGTCATGCTGCGTCACCTTCGGCGGCCCGGGTCAAGATTTCTCGGGCGAGCGTAGCGAAGTCTTCCGCGACGGAGGCGGAGGTGGCGGACACGACGGTGCCGGCGGCGGCGCGGCCTGCGCGGAGGTCCCAGAACTTGGGGTTGCTTGCGGCCGCTTCTTCCAGTTCGTGGATCAGGCGGCCGTGGCTTCGGGCGTCCTGGCCGACCGCTTCGGCGTAGCGGACGATCGTGTCGAAGAGGTAGGCATCGGCGCCGAGTTCTTCGGCGATCCAGCCGCGGGCGTTGCGGTGGATCTGCTTGGAGGCGCTGCCGGTGGCGTAGAGGACGACCCCGAGCAGTTCGAGGTCGGGGTTCACGCTGCGGCGTACGAGCTGGACCTGTCGGGAGATGCTCCCGAGGCCGTCGTTGATGCTCGCTTTGTCGGAGCGGGTCGGCGCGACCATCCAACGGGCGGCGGACAAGGCCAGCTGCTGCAGCGGCGGGTTCTCGGGGGCGCTGTCGAGGACGACCAGGTCGTAGGAGCGCGCGATGGGGGACAGGCACACGGCCAGGGCCAGGGCTTGTCGGTGCTGCTGCATACGGAAGGTCGCCGCGAGCATGTCGGGAGCGGCGCCGATGTGCTGGCCGCCGACGATGACGTCCAGGCCGGTGCGCACGTTACGGACCGGCTCCAGCGCCTTGCCGGTGCGCAGGGCCTCGTAGAAGGCGGCCCCTTCGTCGTCGGCCGCGGTTCCTCGGTATCCCAGGTCACGGCCGACGTTGCCCTGACCGTTGACGTCGACCAGCAGGACGCTACCTCCGTCGGCGGCGACCAGGCCGGCGAGGTTGGATGCGAGCGTGGTCTTGCCGACGCCGCCCTTGCCGTTAGCGATGACGTAGGTGTTGCTCAACGCTTCCCGGTCGATCGGCGGGGTCTCGTCGTCATCGAGCATGGGCGTCTACTCCTGTCGGATACGGGGTGATGCTGCCCCGCATCGTGCCACGGCCGCGCTGTATCACTGCTGTCCGCCCTGAAAACACGAAAGGCCCGCACCCCTCGGGAAGGGGATGCGGGCCCTGGGCATGTCACTCATGCGTGTCAGGCTGCCCAGCTCGCGGGCGCGCCTTGGTCGGGGTTGGGGATGTCTGCGGCGGTTACCAGGGCGGCGGGGTGCCGCATGGCGGTGATCGGGACGGCCCCGGGCTCAGCACTGGAGGACCAGATCATCCGCCAGGTCTGATCCCACTCGCAGCCGCACGCGTGATCGTCGTGGGGATGGCGTAAGAACAGGCCCCAGGTCAGGACGGCGCGCGGGATGCGGGGGATGAGTACCGAGGGGTCGTCGCCCGGGTACAGGTGCAGGTTCCGCCAGCCGTGGACCCTGGCCATGTAGGCGGCGGCGCCCTCGATGACGTCGCCCCACGCCTGGTGGCCGAGGACGACGAAGCCGACCGGGAAGAGGTGATCCTCGGTCGCGTCGTCGATCCCGGTGACGTACAGGCCGCGATGGGCAATGAAGCCGCTGTCGGCCGCGCCGTCGGCGCACGGCGTCCAGAGCTGTTCGACGGGGTGCATCGTGCCGTCGTCGCCCTCGCTGGTCTCGATCTCGTACGGGGCCGTGGTGGTCATGCGCTCGCTCCGGTGCTGGTGTCGGCCGCCTTCAGGACGCGCGGCAGATGGACGTGGAGGTGTTCGATGTCGACCTGGTGGCCGCGGGCGCGAAGTTCGCGGGCAAGTAGTTCGGTGAGACCAGATGCCCTGTGCTTACCTCCTGCGCACCCGATGGCGATGCGGTGGGGGCCAGCGGGGAGGTCGGCGTAGTCGGCGAGGTTGGCCAGCAGTTCGCGGGCGCCGGGGGTGTTGAGGACGACGTCCTGGACGCGGGGGTGGTGGCCGTCGAGGTCGAGGATGTCGCGGGCGGCGGCCGGGTCGCGAAGCCGGTCGCGGACGTCTTCGATCCGGTCGGCGGAGGGCGGGACAGGGGAGCCGTCCGGGCCGGTGGGCAGGTGGAGGTAGCCGAACGAGATAAGGCGGATCGGGTGCACGAGAGGACCTCCAGGTCGTGGTTGAGGGTGGGGTGCTCGGGGTGTGCCTTGAGTTGAGGGGTGGCGCCGGGGAGGCCGGGCTCGTGGCCGGCGGCCGCCCCGGGCCGGACATGGGTGAAGCGGCCCGCCGCCGGGCGGGCCGCTTCGGAGGGACGTGCTGATCGCGGCGGCGGTCAGCCGCCGGCGGGGGTGTCCATGCGCAGTTCGGCCAGGGCGATCCCGACCGTGGCGCAGGACCCGGAGCAGAACGAGCGGGCGGGCATGGTCGAACCCTGGACGTGGATGCGGACCCAGCCGCGGCGCTGCACGCTGCGGCCCGCGACCTCCTGGCCGCACCCGTCGACGGGGCAGTCGCCCGGCGCCAGGATCCGGCGTCCGGGCTGCGAGCCGGACGCGGCGGTGACGTACTGCCCGCCGTACCACTCCCGCTGCTTCTGCGAGCGCTCCTGCACCGGCTTGCTGGTGCGCTGCGCCTCACGGACGGCGGCCAGGCAGCCGCACGCCTCGGTCGCGGGGACCTTGCGGTAGGTGTGCTGCCGGTAGCCGCGCATGCTGCCGTGGTCGATCCCGGCTTCCTGTCCGATGACGCTCACCGCACCTCCCCCTTCGAGGCGGTGAGGGCAACGGCCGCGTTCACGATGTCGGCGTGGTCGAACGCCAGCGGCGGCAGAGCGTCCAGGGGCCACCAGCGGGCGGCGCGGGCGTCGTCCCCGGCCACGATCGGGGTGTCGGCGGGGACGACAGCCATGTAAGCGACGGTGACGTACCGACCGCGCGGGTCGCGGTCGGGCGCGTCCCACACGCCGACCTGGCGCAGGCTGTCGGCGTCGACGTGGAGACCGGTCTCCTCAGCCAGTTCCCGGGCCGCTGCCGCACGGCTTGTTTCTCCGACGTCGCAGTGACCGCCGGCGAGCGCCCATTCGCCCGCGTGCGGCTCCCAGCCGCGCTCGATCAGCAGGACGGTGCCGCCGGGCGTCAGGGCGACGACGTCGGCGGTGTAGCGGATGGTCTCGGGCTCGGTCTCGGTCATGTTCACCTCTCGGTTGGGCGGGCTATCGGGTGGTGGTGCCGGTGACCACGAGGAACTGGTCGGTGGTCAGGTCCATCACGACGTGGGCGTCGTGGCCCTGGGCGCGCTGGGCGGCGGCGTACTCGTCGGCGGGCCAGGAGCCGCGGGGGTGGCCGGCGGGGAAGCGCTCCAGGACGGTGCGGGGCGCGGCGGTGGTCATCGGTCGTCACCGCCGTGCACGCGCTCGTGGATGTCGATCAGGGTGGTGATGGCGTCGGGGTTGTCGGCGAGGCCGACCCACGTGCCGCGCGCGGTGAAGACGGGCACGGCGTCGGTGTCGGCGTCAAAGATCACGCAGTAGTCGCCGAACCTGTCGATCACCATCTCGCGCAGGGCCGGAACCAGGACTGTGTCGAGGACCTGGAGGACGTCGACGGTGAGCCGGGCGGGCGCACCGGGCGTCTGGGGCTGGACCAGGTCGCCGGTGACGCTGAGCAGGTCGCCGGGCTGTATGCGGGTCAGCAGCTCGTGGACGATCCTGGCGGCCGTGCTGGTGCAGGAGAGGACCGTGTCGGGGGCGTCCTCGGGGAGGATGTCCGCGTCGACGGGTCGGATGGTCAGGTCGAACATCGCGGTGCTGTGCGGGCCGGGGACGGGGATGGCGTCGACCCAGCCGTCGACGGTGCAGTGCGTGGTCTCCATCAGCTGGCCTCCGCCAGGGTCTCGGTGGTGCGCGGCGAGCGGGGTCGGGGGGTGTACTGCGCGCGGAGCACGAGTTCGCGGTTGCGGCGCTGCTGCTCCGGGGTCATCGGCCCGCACTTGGGGCCCTGGCGGTGCCAGAGCGGGGATGCGGGCGGCTCGGGATAGGCGAGGTTGTCGTCCTGCGGAGTGCTGCTCACGGGAGCCTCCGGGGGAAGGGTCAGGCGTGGTTGTCGTAGCGCTGGCGCTTGGGCTGGACGTCGGAGGCGAACCTGCCGAGGCGTGCCTCGGTCGGGTTGGCGGCGATCCAGGACTCCGCGCAGCACTTGTGAGCTGGCTCCCCGGCGTGGGAGCGCAGCGGTGTGGGCTGCTCGCACAGCGCGCAGGGGCGCATCTGCCAGTGGTCGTAGTGCTGGCTGTCGCGCCATTCGAGGAGGCCGCCGGGAGCCGGGACGCATCCCGGCTCGAACGGCGGCTTCTTGTCTCGCTTGCGGGTCACAGCCGTAGATCGGGCAGCTGCTGGAGGACCTGGTCCACGAGGTCGCGGGTCGGCTTCCAGGCTGGGAGCGCGCCTTTGGCGGGCACGGGCAGCGGCAGCTCGCGGACATCGGTCAGGACCAGGTGGTGCACGTCGCGCTCCGCCCATGGGCTGGAGCAGCGGGCGGGCCCCTGGTCCAGGTGGCAGTCGGTGAGCCGGGCGACCCCGATCACCGCCCCGAGGGGGAGTTCGCGGCCGCGGCTCGCGGTGGCGACCAGCGGGTCGCGCAGCACGGTGGGCGCCGGCTGCGCCTTCCCGGCGTGGAGCAGGACCCAGCCGCGCCAGCTCCAGGGCTTGGGCCTGTTCTCCGTGCTCTTGCCCGCGAGGATGCAGGTCGCCCAAGGCTGGCGGATGGTGATGCCCCGGATCCAGTCGCCGCCCTCGAGTTCGGCGGCGCTCACGCGGCACCCGCCAGAAGGTGTGTGCCACGGCGACCGGCGCGGCGGCCGTTGACCGTCTTCACGTAGGCGTTGGCCCGCGTCGCGAAGTATGGGAACGTCGCCTCGCCCTTCTTGACCCTGTACATGGCGGTGTCCGCGCCGCGCAGGATGCGGCTCATGCCCCCGCCGGGCAGGTCTGCCGCGCGGGAGATGCCGATCGAGACGTCCAGGCGCAGCGCGTGCTGCTCGTGCTGGAGGGGCTGTTGCAGCTGCTCGCGCAGCGCGGTGATCTCCGCGAGGGCGGTCGCCGGCGGGAGCACGGCGCAGACGGCGAACTCGTCGCCGCCCAGCCGGGCCGCGAGCGCCGTACGGCTGGAGCTCCAGCGGGCGAGGCGGTGGCCCATGGTCTGGATGACGGTGTCGCCCGCGGCGTGGCCGTAGGTGTCGTTGACGGCCTTGAAGTCGACCCCGTCCAGCATCAGGACGTGCAGGGCGTCCCGGCGGCGGGTGCGCAGGAGCCGCTCGCCGTACGCGACGAACTCGGGCCGGCAGGGCAGGCCGGTGAGCTGATCCTTGCGGGCATCGGCCAGGCGCCGGTGGAGCGTCAGGGCGTGGACGGTCCAGCCGGTGAGCGGGACCGCGAGGGTGGTGATGAGGAGCGCGCGTTGCCCGGATCGGGCCTGTACGCGCAGGGCGGAGTCCATACTGAGGTCTCCCTCTCGTCTCGTACGGGATGGGTGGCCCGGGGCAGTCGTCAGCCGGACAAGCAGGGCGGCTGTCCCGGGGCGGAGCTACAACTCGAAGGTGCTGGGCTTGGTCCAGCGGAAGGGGTTCGTCCAGCGGCCGGCGGTCGCGGCGGGCCAGTCGAGCTCCCAGCCGGGCCGGTATCCGCAGGCACCCCAGCCGTCCGGCCGACCGTGGGGGATCTCCAGCCCGGCCTCCGTCGCGGCGCGTGCCGCGTCGTAGACCTCGTGCGCGATCCGTACGGCGGCGCTGCGGCTGTCGGCCCGGCCGGTGAAGACGTGCAGTCCGCGCAGGCCGGGTGCCTCGGTACTGCGTATAGGGACGTCCACCTCGAAATACGGCAGCGGCATGGCGCCCATCTCCTTCCTGTGTTGAGGGGCCACCGCGACCGCCCCGGCCCTGCGGGTGCAGGGGTCCGGGGAGGCACGGAGTGCGCTCAACTCGGGGAAGGTTCAGCTGGCCGTCTCGATCGCGTCGCGCAGGTGGGTCCGCGCACGGGCCAGGAGCGCGGGCTGATCGGCGCCGGGCTCGGTCAGCGCGTCGGTGAGGTAGGTGGCGGCGGAGTCGAGGTCCTCGCCGGCGTCCTGCCAGGCGCCGATGCTGGACGAGGCGAGGACGTCGCGGACCCGTTCGACCAGGTCGATGAACGCGTTCTCGGTGAGGTCGCGCGGCGGCTCGTCTCCGGTGAGGGCGGCGAGGTCGGCGGTGAAGCAGTCTCGGAGCGCGGTGAAGGTGTCGGCCTGAGCGGTCTGGACGGCCATGAGGGCCTCCTTGTCAGAAGTCGAGCTGGATGGTGATGGGGGTGCGGCGGTCGCCGTAGTCGCGGCGGGGGTTGTGGACGGTCCGGCGGTGCGCGGCCAGGCCGGCGCCTCCGCCCTGGATCGGCAGATGGCAGTCCGGGCAGCCGCTGAACCATTCGTCGCCGGTCGGGAGGTCGGCCGGGGTGAGCGGGTGGGGGTGCGGCCCGTCGGCGGCCCGGCTCACCGGCCCTCGCCCCCGGCCGACTGCCGGTCGGCGAGCGCCAGGAGCTCCGCGGTGAGTTCCGGCGCGGACAGGATGGTGCGCAGGATCGAGGTGATCCCGTCGCGCTCGATGGGGTTCAGCCGGTCCCACACGGCGTGGGCGTCGCCGTGGGCGCCGACGGCCTTGAGGTAGTCGGCCTCGGTGCGGGCGGTGTGCTGGGCGCCGCACCGCCCGCACCGGAAAACGGCCTGGTCCCAGCCGCGCGCGGGGGCCTTGGTGCTCATGCGCTGATCGCCTCCATGGCCTGCGCCTCGAGGTCGGCGCGCCCCTCGGGGTCGTCGTCCCAGCCCCGGTCGTGGTCGTCGGCCTCCTGGTCGACGTCGTCGGGGCCGCCGTGGACGGTGCAGACGGCGTCCGGGTGCGGCCGGTCGCTGGTGTGCGCGACGAGGAGGTCGGTCACCGAGTGCACGGGCTGCCAGGCGCGCGCGTCACACTCGTCGTCGTACGGGCAGCACACGAGCAGGTCGAAGCCGATGTCACCCTCGCCGTCGACGTCCGTGCGCAGGGCGAGCACGAGCCGGTCCTTGCCGAGGCGGATCTCGCCGACGCGGTCGCCGCCCGCCAGGTCGCTGCCGTCGCGCCAGGTCCACAGCGGCAGCACGTCCGGTCCGAAGACGCGGCGCACCAGGAGCAGGGAGCCGAGGCCGGCGCTGCCGTCCCAGCCCATGTCGCGGCGGCGGGCGTCGCTGGCGCGCTTGAGGAGCGGCTCCAGGCGGTGGATGTTGTCGGCGAAGACGACGTGGTCGAAGCCCTCGCCGTGCAGCTGCGGGAACGCGGTGACGGCGTCGGCGTGCTGGCGGCGTACGACGTCCTCGGGCACGGCGCGGTC
Source organism: Streptomyces sp. NPDC058650 (assembly GCF_042717315.1). Classification (NCBI taxonomy): domain Bacteria; kingdom Bacillati; phylum Actinomycetota; class Actinomycetes; order Kitasatosporales; family Streptomycetaceae; genus Streptomyces; species Streptomyces sp. NPDC058650. The sequence goes on along the minus strand of NZ_JBHXRL010000031.1, from coordinate 43,043 downwards.
CGGGTCGCGGACGGCCTGACGCCACACGCACACGTCGGCCGGGGTCGCCACGAGCAGCGCGACGACGGGTACACCGTGGGCGCGGGCGGCGTCGATCAGGCCCTTACGGACGCGGGCGTCGGTGTTCGTGTCGCTGATGACCGTGGTGAGCCGGCGGGCCATGCGTGCCGTGAGCGCGGCGTGCATGACGGTGACCGCAGCCTCGGTGGAGGACTGGTCGCCGGCCCGGTCCGAGACCATCGCCCTGAAGGCGTCGAGCTCCAGGACCTGGGTGGCGGGCCAGCTGCTCGCCAGCGTGCTCTTGCCGCTGCCGCTCGCCCCGATCATCACGATGAGCGCCGGGTCGGGGATGGTCGTGTCGAGCGGCTGCATGGTGCCGGTGAAGGTGGTCTTCATGCGCGTTCTCCTTGCGGGTGGAGGGTGCAGGTGGCCAGGTGCAGGCGCATCCCGGCGGAGTCGGCGACGAAGGCAGCGGCCTCTTCGATCGCGCAGGCGGCGGATTCGGCGTCCTCGCCGTCCAGCGGCGTGAGCGCGGCGGCGCGGGAGGCCATCGTCAGGAGCTGGTTGAGCGAGCCGAGGACGCCGTCCTGCGGGAAGGCTTCGTCGAACAGCTCGCGCAGCAGCCCGGCGAGGAACTCGGCGTCGACCGGACCGCCCAGTTCGTCCTCGAGCTGCTGGACGGCGAGCTTGGCGATCCCGACGGAGGTCCGCACCCGCTCCAGGCGGGTGCGGGCGGCGGGGGTCACCGGCGGTCGCCCTTGCGCAGGGTGATCCAGGTGGTGACCAGGGCGGCGGCCACGCCGATCAAGCGGTGTGCCGCCTGGTCCAGCTCCATGAGCGCCGTGCCGGGTCCGGAGACGTCCTGGACCGGCTCGGGGTAGGCGGTGCCCTCGCCGCCCTGCTTGCGTACGACCGTGGCGTGCTTGATGTAGCCGGACTTGCCCGCCTTCTCGGCAAGCCACAGCAGCGGTTCGCGCCGGTCCAGGATTCCGTGGGTGATCGCGTTGATCGCGGCGCCGGTGAGGAGCGCGGCCGCGGGGACGCGGTAGCCGACGGTACGGGTGACGGCGATGGTCGCAGCGAGCTGCACGGCCGAATAGCTGGCGACGTGTCGGCTCACCGAGCGGCGGCCGTACGCGCTGGCGGTGCAGGTGCGGCCCTCCTTGCCGTGGCGCCACGGGTTCTCCTCCACCGGGGCACCGTCGTTCTTGTAGACCAGGTGGGAGCCGTGCATGCCCTTGGTCGAAGCGTCGTGCGAGTTCTGCACGAACTGGTCCCCGAAGCTGTGGACTCCGTCGAAGACGGCGGTCAGGGCGGCGGCCAGGGCGAGGCCCTCAATGGCGCGGAGGCGATCAGTCATGCTGGGTGTGCTCCTCATCTCGGTGTTCGGGGTGGGGTGTGCGGGGCGGCCGGCCTCTTGCCGATGCTGCGGTCGCCCCGTGATGCACTTTCGCCCCCGGCCGGAGTCCGGCCGGGGGCGACGGTGTTCAGAACGGCGGCTCGTCCCAGGCCGGGACGGGCAGGAGCCGGATGCGGATCTCGCGCCGGTAGGACCAGCAGCCGCACGCCTCCATCTCGGGGAAGGCGCCGCCGGTCCACCAGCCGCCCTCGCCGTGACAGCGCGGGCAGCCCGGCCGGGGCAGGGCGGTGATCTCGATGCGGTGCCGGTCCGCGTACAGCTTGAGGTGGCCGGCCTTGAGCACGGCGGCCGCCGTCGCCGCGGCGAGCGGGACGGTGGCGGCCAGCAGCAGGGCGCCGCGCAGGTGGCGGGCGGTCACCTCAGCGGGATGGCGCGGCAGGCGGCGGCGTGGCTGTTGGCGTCCGGCCGGATGCAGAACAGGAAGTCCTCCTCGGGCCGGTCGGAGGAGTCTCCGCAGCCGTGGCAGTCCCAGCGGTTCTTGTCGGAGTGCTCGCCGGGGCCGGTGACGTCCACGTACGAGCCGCCGACCGTGATGAACCTGATCAGCAGGTTCTTGGGGCGGTCCGGCTCGGTGAAGGCGGCGAGGGTGGCGGTGCTCATGGGCTGGTGTCCTCTCGGATCAGGCGGCCAGCAGGTGCTTGGCCAGGGGAGCGATGTACGAGGTGGGGTCGGCGGGCGTGCCGTCGTAGCACTCCAAGCACGACCCCAAGGTCCTCAAGGGAAGGCAGTGGAAATAGCGCCGGCCACAGGGGCCGGGACACGTCTGACGAGCAGCCATCGCCTTGTCGAGCGCGGCCTCCTTCGCGAGCGTCATCGCGAACTTCGGCTTCGCCAGGTCGATCCGGTACAGCCACGCCCACCGCTTCCCGCCCCGGCACTCGATCCGGGCGACCGGCTCCGCTCCTCCGGGGCGCAGGCCCATCTCCCGCAGCTGGCGGCGGGTTGCGAGGTTCGTACGCCCGGCCTGCTTCCATCGGAAGACCGGTAGCGAGCCGTCGCCGGGGTCGTTCGGGTCGACGTCGACCAGGTCCTGGTCCTGGTCGGCCATCACCTGCTCCAGGTGCCGGGGAGCCGGGCGGGGCGTTGCGGGTAGCGGGGGCCGGGGCGCTGCGGGCGCGGGCGTCCGATCCGGCGGCGCGGACGGGGTACGAGCACGGGATGTCCTCCAACAAGGGGTTGATGGCGGGCAGTGCTGCGCCCCGTCGGCGGGCGGTCCGTCGACGGGGCGTGGGGTGAGGGCGGGTGGCCGGGCGGCCTGCCCGGTCACCGGGACCAGCCGCCCCCGGGGGTGGGGGCGGTGGTGCCGGTGGCCGGGCGGGGTGACCGGATCAGCTGGTGGACGCGAGGGCGGCGGTGCGGGCGCGGTGGACGTCGTGGCGGCGGGGCCGGGTGCCGCTGTGGGAGGTGCACAGGGCGCCGGGCTGGGAGTCGCAGGCCGGGCAGGCGACGGCGAGCGCGGGGTTGCCCGTGGCGGGCGCCTGGTCCCGGTCGCCGGGGCCGTCCTGGGTCGTGGCCGTGTCGGGGTACTGGGCGAGGAGCTGGTCCAGGAGCTGGCGGATGCGGTCGGCGTTGCCGCGGATCCACTCGGGGACGAGGTGCTGGCCGTGGTCGGGGGTGTAGAAGGCTGCGGTGTCGCGGGGGTCGGCGGCGAGCGCGTCCTGCAGGTGCGCTGCGGCCGCGACCATCGCGGTGATGGCGGGGGCTTCGATACGGCTGGGCCGGATGCTGTGCTCGCAGTGCTGGATCTGAGGGGAGATCAAGGCTGTTCCTTTCGCGGGTGAAGGGGTGGCTGGGGCCGGGGGTCAGAGAGCGGCGGCGATGAGGAGGAGAGTGAGGGCGGCCGTCCCGCCGATCAGGAGGGCGGCGCCGGCGCTGGCCCACCAGTAGTGGCCCATGGTCTTTTCGTCGCGGAGGTCGCTGAGACCGTCGGCGATGCGGGCGTGGAGCGCGGCCAGCGGGGACAGGGCGGCGTACCAGCGGCCGAGGCGGTCTATCTGGCCGGCGATCTCGTCGTCGGGGATGTGTCCGCCGTGGACGCCCTGGCGGTGGGCGGTGCCTTCGGCCTCCAGGTCGTCGAGGGCGAGGACGATGGGGCTGGTGGTGCGGCAGATGGTGCAGCGGTAGCGGTATCGGTGCACGGTGGTCGGGCTCCTGCGGGTGAGGGTGGTTCGGGCAGGGAACGGCGACGCCCCGCCCGGAAGGTTCCGGGCGGGGCGTGGTGCCGAGCTGTGTGGGTGTCTCCGCGTCTGGGCGGAGGAGGCGGTCAGGTGTTGATCTGCCTGCGGACGTCTGCGACGAGGCGGAGGATCTCGGTGGCCATGTCGGTGATCGTCTGGAGCTGCCTGTCGATGTCGGCCGGGTCCGAGCCGGTGAACGAGAACGAGCGGCCGTCGTCGCTGCCCGGCTGCGGGCCGGTGAACGAGAACGACCTGTCACGGTCCGGTTCGGGGTTGGTGAACGAGAACGACAAGGCAGCTCCAGCCGGTCAGATGTTCATGTGGTGGGCGCGCCGGATGGCGGCCTCCCACACGCTACGCACCTGTGCTCCGGTGTGGGAGTCGTTCCAGGAGGGGATCGTCTCCCACTTCTTGCCGTGCTGGCGGCGGGCCTCGTCCAGGAGCAGGTTCCCGGCGTCGCAGTAGGCGGCGTTGCGGGCGCCGGCCGCGGCGCGCAGGGCGCCGATGGAGCAGCGGGCGCCCTCGGGGTGGACGAGGGTGCGCCTGGCCCAGCCGTGGGTGTCGAGGAACGCGAGGGCGTCGGTGAGGGTCTTCTCGACCGGGCCGGTCAGGCGCACCGGCGGGGCGGCGGGGAGGCCCGGGGGAACCGGCGCGGGAGCCGCCGAGGCCGCGGGGGCGGCGGGCTCCGGGGTGGGGTCGGGGTCGGGGTCGAGGAGCTGGAACGCCTTCGCGTACAGGTCCTGGTCGACGGGGGTGAAGCCGTTCTGGGTTCGGGTGTTCATGCTGCCCTCCACAGGCCGTTCTCGTTGATGACCTCGCCCCGCTTCTTCAGCTCCGACAACCGCGGCTTCACGTTCCGCGCGGGGATCTCGAGCTTTCGGGCGATGGTTTCGGCGGTCATGGGGATGGAGTGCTCCTGGAGGAGCTCGAGGATGCGCGGCTTGATCAGCTCCTGTCCTTCCGGCGCCGCCGGTGCCCCACCCGACCGGGCGGGCCCGGTGACGACGTGGAGACCGGCGGGGTTGTGGTGGGCCGCCGGCTCCTGCGAGGAGGGGGCGCCCTCGGCCGCGGCAAGGAGGTCGGCGAGGCTGCCGACCAGGTTCTTGCCGCGCTTGTCGACCATCGGCGTCTGGGCGACCGCGTCGCGCTCGCGCCAGGCGTCGCAGTCCTCGATCCCGACCGGCGGCTCGCCTCCGGCGAGGGAGACGGGCGGCACGTCCAGGTGCAGGGAACGGAACTGGACGGCCTGTGAACCGGGCGTGAGGAGGTAGCCCAGGCCGAAGGTGCCGTCCTCGGGAGCGGCGGCGGCCTCGGTGGCCAGGCCGCTCATGTCCCGGTTGCTGACCTTGGCGTACTGGCCCGGCCACTGCGAGGGGATCATCGACAGGTCGATGCCCTCCGCGCCCTCCACCGCGTTCGCCCCGACCAGCGATCCCTGGCCCTTGGCGCACCGCAGGAACACCGCGCCACCACCGATCAGCAGCTGCGAGCGGATCACGGTGGAGTTGCCGAGGTCTTCGGCCAGCGGGGTCTGGGTGGCCAGGACCACGCCGATACCCCGCTTGAGGGAGCGTCGGGTCAGCTGCTCCACGATCGCCTTCGCCTCCAGGTGGTACGGGGAGGAGGCCGACAACAGCATGTGCGCTTCGTCAATGACGACCAGGACCAGCGGGTCGGTGAACGGGAACGCCGGGGAGCGGTACCGGGCTTCGCGGTCGAGCATCATCGCGTAGGCCAGGCGCAGCGCGCCCATCGCCTCGTCCAGGCCGTCACCGCAGTGGACGGCCAGGTGGGCTCCGGCGATGGTCCCGGCCTGCGGGGAGGCGAGGATCACCGCGATGCCGGAGCGGTGGGCGGAGAGCAGGATCTGCTCCAGCAGCCCGGACTTGCCCGAGCGCGAGCCGCCGACGAGGTAGAGGTGGCGGGCGCCGGAGCCGGGCTGCGCGAGCGGCAGGAGCGCGGCCCGGCCGTCGACGTAGGTGCCGGCGCGGATGTAGCCGCGGGAGTCCATCGACAGCTCGTCCAGGACCGAGGAGAGCATCGTGCCGTGCATCAGCGCGTGCTCCTTCATCACCCGGATCCCCATCTGCGAGGGCTTGTCGCCGGGGGCGAGGGCGATCTGGATCGTCTCCAGGTCGAGGTTGCCCGCGAGGTCCTGGAGGTTGACGGTGCCGATCGCCCGGCGGTCGCGGGTGGCGATCCCTTCCCAGTCCTTCGGCCCGTCGTAGCGGGTGAGGGTCAGGGTGGTGCCGGGCATCGCGCCCTCCGGGACGCCGACGTACGCGGCCCACAGCTCCTCGGGAGTCGTGGGAGTACCGGCCTGGATCTGCGGCTGCGCCGCCGGTGCCGTCAGCTGCACGGTGACCGGCAGCGCGTTCGGCGCGTAGTGCTTGGGGTCTCCCAGCTCGACCTGGGAGACGGGAACCTTGTAGACGGAGGCGATGTCGGCTTCCCGGACCTTCACCTGCTGCCCGGGGGGCAGGGTGATGATCCCGGTGAACGACACGTGGCTGTCGACCTGGAGGACGAGCTGCTCCAGGGCGGCGCCGGGCTGGATGAGCTTGCGGCCTTCGGTCTGGGTGGGGCCGGAGATGAACTCCGCCCAGAAGGCGGCGATCACCTGTTCCTGCGAGCTGAGCCCCGTGCCCGCGCCCTTGGTGGTGGTCGCGGGCGTGAGCGCGGCGGCGGGGGTGTGTCCGGTGAGGTTGCGGTGGTGGGCGAGGGCGGCCGCCCCGGCCGGGACGGCGAGCCCGAGGGCGATCAGCGGGTTCCCGCCCGCGGCGAGGACCTCGCTGGCTGCGATGCCGCAGCCGGTGGTGGTGAGCCCGCACGCGATCAGGGACCGCAGAACCGGGGCGGAGGCGCCAACGGCCCACGCTCCGGCTCCGGCCGCCGCGGCGGCGAGGGCGGACCAGGGGCCGGCCACGAGTGGCACCACCGCGAGCGCGGCGGGCGCGTACTGGACGAACTGTGCTCGGGTCGGCCCCATGATCCTTCGTTCTCCTTACTGCTGGGCGTAGAAGCCGGCTTCGGCCATGTCGACGGGGGAGGAGTCGACCGCGTCGGCGATCCCGCCGTGGTCGTTCTCGGTGGTGGTCTTGGCGTCGTCGGCGGCAGCGGAGGCGCTGTCGGCGGCGGAGGTGTAGGCGCCGGCCGCGTCCTTGACGCCGGTCATGGTCAGCGCGGCGTCGGCGAACTCAGCCGTGGTCGCGTCGTCGACGGCCAGCGCCTTCATCGTTTCGGAGGCGTCCAGCATCTGCTCGGCGGCGTCGTCGACGTCGGCGGCGAGCTTGGTGACGGTCTGGGCGTGCGCGTGGACCTTGTGGGTGAGCCAGGCCAGCTTGGTGCGCAGGGCCGCGTAGTTCGCGGCGTCCTTCAGGGTCTCGGTGGCGCTCATGAGGGGCCTCTCCTGTCTCTGTTCAGCGGGCGTTGTAGAAGTCGCGCTCGGCGGGCTTGGTCAGGGGGGAGTCGGCGACGGCCCGGAAGATCCCGCCGTGCCGCAGCTCCGCGTTCGCGGACGCGGTGCGGCACGCCTCCTCGCCGCCCTGGATCTTGTCGTGGACGTCCTTGGCGGCGGCGGCCTGGAGGTCGAGCTGCTCCTTGAGCACCTCGCACTTGGCGATGAGGTTCGCGCCGACGCCCTTCGCGGTGATGTCGGCGATGAGCGTGTCGCAGTCGGTGGCCAGCTCCAGGGACTCGTCCATGAGTTCCAGGGCGGTGTCGGTGCTGGCCTGGCACAGGGTGGCCGAGCCCTCGGCGAGGTCGATGACCTGGGTGAGGGTCATGACCTCGCCGCCGCTGTAGGTGCGGGTCTTCCCGGCGGCGGTCGTGACGTGGACGCCCTTGTCATCGACGGTCGCGGAGTGCGGGGTGGGCGGGTTGGGCTGCATAGAGGGGTCCTTCCGGATGTGGTCGGGCAACGTGACGGTGCGGGGCCGCGGGATGGTGCCCGCGGGCGGGACTGCGGACCCCGGCGGGACCGTCGTCGGCGGCTCCGTAGGCGGCGGGGGAGCCGTCGGGGGCGGCGGGGTCGTCGGCGGCGGCGGGGCCGTGGGCGGGGTCGTCGGGGGAGGCGGGGGCGCGGACGGCGGCGGAGGCGCTGTCGGCGGCGGGGGCGCTGTCGGCGGCGGGGGCGCTGTCGGCGGAGTTGCCGAGGACGGGGATCCTGCCGGCGGGGTCGTCGAGGACGAGGTCCCCGTCGGCGCGGTGGCCGCAGAAGGCTCTCCGGAGGTGGAAACGGAAGGCTTGCCGGTCGGCTTTTTGAGGTAGGCCGAGCGCCATCCGTCGCGCAGGCCACCGGCCATATGAGCGCCCGCCAGCAGGCCATAATGCGTTTTCGCCGCGATGTTGTACGGCGTATTCCGGAATGTGTCCGGAGCCCGGGACGGCTCCCATTTCGATTTCGTTTTAGCGGGGGGCTTTTTGATTCCCGCCTGCTCGTATTTCCCGTTCGTTTTCTCCACGCCGAACAGATAACTGATGGCGAGGAGTACGAGGAGTTCCATGACCCTCCCTTCTGTGACTCTGTGTGGTTGAGGTCGGTTACCGGTTACCGGTTACAGGCCCGCGGAACCCCGGTTCTGACCCTCCAGCGGGGGGTTCGGGGCACTCCTGGGGGCTGTAACCGGTAACCGGTAACCACACTTGCTCACTCAGCGCGACGACGAGCCGATGTTGTTCACGGTCGTGTTCGCGGTGTTGAACACCGACTCCAGCGTGCTGCGGATCTCCTCGCTGAACGGCGTGTACGGCAGGAAGATCCCGGAGACGATCAGCATGATGCAGATCGCCATCTGCTTTCCCTTGGTCTTCTTGAAGGTGAAGAAGAGGGCCCAGCAGAACAGGGCGAGGGCGAAGAACTGAAGCGTCATGTCACGCACCCTTCTCGAAGGTGAATCCCTTGTCGTTCATGGGGGTTACCGCGCCCGAACCGGAGGGCGTGGAGAGTTTCTTGTAGGCGATGAATCCGCCGCCTCCGACGAGCGCCACCCACAGCCAGGGGCTGGAGGTGATGCCGCCGCCGGCACCGTCATCGGCGGGCTTCTGGGCCTTGGTGGCCGTGCCGCCGAAGGTCGGGGCGTCGCACTCGGGGATCCTCGCGATGTCGTACGAGGCGGCCTTGGCGACCGCCGCCGCGCGCAGCTTCATGCACTCGCGGTAGACGGTCATCTCCCGCTCGTACACGACCTTGGCCGTGGCCTCCTCGGTCTGCGCCCGCTGCTTGTCGGCCTCGGCTTCGACCAGGGCGTTCGCGGCGTTTTCCTGGGCGCGCGCACGGTCCTGGGCGGCCTGCTCGGCCTGCATGCCGGTGACGGTGATGACCGTGCCGCACACGGCGACGACGGCGATCGTGCCGCACATGGCGATCGCCGCGGTGTTGCGGCGCATCCCGCCGACCGCGGCGGACAGGCGCGAGGTCGTCGCGGGCTTCTCCGGCTTCTCCGGGGTCTGGGGGGCCTGGGGGGTCTGGGGGTCCATGCGGCTGAACTCCTTGTCCCAGTCGATTCCGGACATGATCGAGTGACTCCTTTTCGGGGTTGTTCGAGCCCGCCCAGACATGCCGGAAGCGGGTTCTGATCAGGGGAAACGTGCTGTAGTGGTCGTCGCTGCTTCCGGCAGTCGCGAGGAGGGCCAGCCCGATTGCTGCGGGCTGGCCCTCCTTGGTGTGTGCCGGACGGGTGGGTCAGGTGAGGTACTTGTCGGCGTCCTCGGGCCGCAGCAGGCCGGCTTCCTTCAGCAGCCGGACGGCCCGCGTCTGGTTGACCGAGAGGTCGGTACGGGCCCGGTAGAGGGTGACGAAGCCGTCCTCGTCGCGCGGGAGTTTCTGTACGAGCGGGAGGAGTTCGGCGTCCGTCCGGGCGGGCGTACCGGGTCGGTCCGTACCGCCTGTACGGCCCGCACCGTTCGTTCCGGTTGCACGGGAGGAGGCGGTGGCCGTACCGGTACGGCCACCCTGTACGGCGTCACGGTCGAGTTGTGTACGGACGCTGACCGTGCCGGTGCGGTCCTGTACGGCCGCGTGAGCCGTACCGGTACGCCCCCGGGGTGCCGTATCTGTACGCGCCGCCCCGTCCGGGGTGGTGTGTACGCCGTATGTACGGTCGCTGTACGGCCTGGTCAGCGCCCCTTCGGCCCCGTCGTGGTGCGAGGGGTGCGAGAGGGCGTGTGCCGGGTCCGTACCGTCGTATCCGGTGCCCGTACCGTCCGCTCGTCCGTCGCTGTTCGCGGCGTACAGACCGTCGTGAGCGGGCTGCGTACGGCCGGACGTCGCACTGTCCGTACCGTCCGCCCGGCGGTGCGTACCTGTACGGGCGTGCGTTCCGCTTCCGCCGTCCGTACCGGTACGGCCCGGCGTACCGGTGGCCGTTCCGGACGGTGCGTCCGTACCGCCGTGGCCGTCCGTACTGTCGTCGTGCATGAGGGTGTGGACGCGCCAGATGACGGCCACGAAGATCAGGACGACGAAGGTGGTGAGCTGCCACGGAGCCGCTCCGCCCTCGGGGACGAGGTGCGCCTGCTCGGAGAGGTGGAAGACGACGTTGGCCGACGCCATCAGCAGCAGCGCCGGCGCGATGTCCCGCTTGGTGCGGAACGCGGTGACGCAGTAGACGTCGATGCTGACCGGCAGGAGCGGGGCGACGTACTCGTTGATGCCGACCATGCGGGCGAGTTCGTACTCGCCGGAGGCGGCGAGGCCGACGCCGGCGGCCAGCGCAACCCACGGCGCCGCCTTCCACAGTTTGCCGCCGAGGTTCTGTCGCCAGCCGCGCCACTTCGAGGCGGACTTCTTGGCCTCGCGGGCCTCGTTCAGCAGCCGGCGGGCGCGGGCCTCGTCGGCCTGCGCCCGGTCGGTGATGCCCTTGGCCTTGCGCTCGGCCTCGGCGGTGATGCGCTCGGCCTGCTTCTGGGCGGCCTCGCGCAACTCCTGGGCGACGGTGGTGGCCTCGGTCCGCAGCTTCTCGCGCTGCTTGTCGCACGCCGTCTTCAGCCCGGCGAGCTCCTCGGCCAGGGCCTGGCGCTTGGCGGCGGCCTCGGTGTCGAACTTCTCACCGAGCTCGCGCAGCTCGGCGCGCAGTTCGGCGCGGGCCGTCTCCGCCTCGGCGCTCACGGCGGCGACGTGGGCGTCGGCCTCGCGGCGCCGCTCGGCGGCGGCCTCGACCGCGTCCGCGTACAGCGCCTCCGCCTCGGTGCGCCGGGCGTCGTACTGCTCGGCGGCGGCCTTGGCGAGCTGGGCGTGGCGCTCGCGGGCCTGGTCGACCTCCTTCTGCGTAGCGGCGAGCAGGTTGTCGGCCTCCTCGCGGGCGCGGGCGAGGATCTGCCCGGCCTCGGTGCGGCGGGCCTCGACCAGGACGGAGATCTCGGTGAGGTCGGCCTCGGCCAGGCGCCGCAGCTCGGCGATCGCCGTCGCGGTGGCCTGGTGGTCGGCGGCGGCCAGCTCGGTCAGCTCCGCGACCTGCGCCCGCGCCTGGGCGAGGAGCTGGTCGGCGCGGGTGCGGGCCTCGGTCAGGAGCCGGTCGGCCTCGCCGCGCAGCTTCTGCGCCTCCTCGCGCGCCGTCTCGGCCTGGGTGGTGGCCGCAGCCCGCTGGGCGGTGGCCTCCTCCTGGGCGTCGGCGGTGACGGCCTCGGCGCGGGTGCGCGCGTCGGCCAGGAGGACGGTGGTCTGCTCGTGGGTGTCGGCGACGGTGCGCGCCGCCTGCTCCTCGGCCTGCGTCTGGAGGACGAGGGCCTGCTCGCGGGCGGTGTCGATGATGTCGGCGGCCCGGTCGCGGGCGTCCGCGACCCTGGCCAGCGCCGCCCAGTCCGTCTCCAGCACCGTCTCCGTCTCCGGAACGGTCTCCGTCTCGGGGGCCGGGGTCGGGGCGGGCAGGGTGGAGGCGGCGGGCTGCGCGACCGTCGTGGTCGGCTTCTTGGTGCGGGCGTTGGCCCTCTTGGTCCGGGTTCGAGTGGCGGCCACGCCGCCTCCTTCCAGGTCGGGTGCCGCCCCGAAGGTCGGGGCGGCGGTGGTACGGGGTGGGTGGGTCAGCCGCGCGGGTTGGGCAGCTCCGGCGGCGTGTTGGCGGTGGTGTGCTGCTGGGTGAGCCAGGCGAGCGCGGCCGCGGTCATGTCGGTGGCCGCGCCGTCGGCGTGCAGCGGGGCGGTGTCGATGTCGCGCATCGCGTCGATCGGCGGCAGCAGCCGCATGTAGTCCGGCTTGGCGAACTCGATCAGGCGGCCGGAGACCAGCGCGGTCAGGTTGTACACGCCGGTCGCCCACGCCTTCTTGACCCTGCAGACGAAGGTGTGACCGCTCTGCCCGGTCCAGTACAGCTCCGGGTCGCGGTACAGGACGTAGTCGCCGTCCCTGAAGACGGCGACGGTGGGGGTGGTGGTCTTCTGGGTGCTGATGGCCACGGCATCTCCTCGAGGAGGTCGGTCGTGCGGACCGGGCTGTCCGGCTCCCCTCGGCCCCGTCCGTACCGGCACACAGGCCGGGACGGGCAGGGGAGGCAACCGACAGACGGAAAGGGGTCAGTGGACGTCGATGAAGCGGAACGCCGCGAAGGCGGTCGTGCGCGGGTCGGCGGTGGCCTGGACGATGCGGTCGGCCTCGCCGGTGTCGCCGCGGTTGACGGCGTCGGCCGCCGCCCGGGCCGCGTCCCAGTCGATTCCCGCCGCCGACGTCGCGGTGGCGGCGGGGCGGTGGAGCCGGGCGCGAAGCGCGCGCCAGGCCCGGCGGAGCGGGCGCGGGCGGCGGGCCCGGGTCACCCGGGCGGCAGCGTCACGGTGCCCGAGCTCGTGCAGGATCTGCTCGGAGTCGTAGTCGGCGGCGGTCCAGCCGTCGCGGCGGATGGTGCGCATGGCGCCTCCTGAGATGGACGTCGAACCGGGCCGATGCCCGGATCCGGGGATGCGAAAGGCCGGCCGCCCGTGAGGCGGGCGGCCGACCTGGCGGAACAGCGTGATGCGGGAGTGAAGTTGGGTTGGCGTCCTACGGGGCGGGACGCTCAGCCGCGCGAGCGCCGGCCGAAGTCGTGCTGCTCGTTGGTGCGGCGGAGGTCGTCCTCCAGGCGCTTGTGGTCGGCGTCCGTCATGCCGCCGCCCCGTTCCTCGCGCCCCGGGCGCGGTTGCGGGCGGCGCGGCGCTTCATCGCCCGCCGCTCGCTCTCCGACAGGCCTCCCCAGACGCCCTCGTCCTGCCCGGACTCCAGCGCCCACTGCAGGCACTGCTCCATGACCGGGCAGCGGCGGCAGACGGCCTTGGCTTCCTCGATCTGCAGCAGGGCCGGGCCGGTGGTGCCGATGGGGAAGAACAGCTCGGGGTCCTCTTCGCGGCAGACCGCGTTGTGACGCCAGTCCATCGCGGTCACTTCCCCTGCCGGACGCGGCGCAGGGCCTCGTCCATGTCCGTGTCGGAGTCGCCGTTGTTCCGTGCGATGCTGTCCTGCATCAGGTCCTCCACGTAGGTCCTGGACAGCCCCGGGGGGTTCCAAGTCACCGGGGCTGTCGTCGTGTTGGCGGGTCGTACGACCGGCCACGACCATCGGCCACCCCCTGAGTGCAGAAGAGGGTGGCCGGTGATCGTGGGCGTCCGTCCGGGGCCGGCTAGTCAGGCGGCGGCGTACTCGGGGCGGCAGCCGGAGCGGATCGTCCGGCGCAGGCGGTCGGCGTAGGGGATGAGGACGTCGACCAGGCGCTCGCGGACACGCGCGGTGATCGACGGGTCGGCCGCGAGGATGTCCCGCGCCGCCTCCCGCCGCGCCCCATACTCCGCGATGACGTCGTCGCGGGCCTTGGTCTTGCCCTTCTTCACCGTGGACGCGGCGCCCCATCGGGCCAGCTCGCCCGCGGTCACCAGCTCGTACATCTCCAGCGGCGTACCGAAGGCGATGTCGAGGTCGACGTCGAAGTCGGCGGAGAGCGGGACGTCGAGCTCGTCCAGGAGCGCGAGCGTCTCGGCGTCGAACACCTCGTCGGCGCTGAGCCGGTGGGACGTCAGGGTCGGGGTGGCGGGCATCAGGACCTCCAGGTTGCGGCGCGTCAGGCGGGACGGGAGCAGAAGGCCCCGGCCTGTCCCCCCGCGCGGAGCGGGAGCCGGGGCCGGGGCCGTGGGCGGTCGTGCGGGTCAGGCGGCGAGTGCGGGCCTGTTGCAGCGGGCGGTGTACGCGGCGGCGGTCTCACCCGGGGCCGGGGTGGGCAGCGCGGCCCTGACCTCAGCCACCAGGGCGGTGTGCGCGGGCTGGTCCGCCGGGGCCAGGGGGCGGCGCCAGACCGTGGCCAGGTGCGTGTAGGCGGCGCGGGCGAGGTGCTCCTCGAGGACGTCGCTCGCGCACCGGTCCTGGCTGGCGTCGGCCAGGGCGCGAAGGGTGCCGGTGGCCAGGGCGCGGACGGAGCGGCGGTCCCCGGCGGTCTGGGGGGCCATGGCCAGCGGGGCGCCGGCGGGCCCGTCGACGGCCCGACCGCGAGTCGTGGGGATCGCGTCGACGGAAACCGTACGGGCGGCGTCGGCCCGGCGGGCAGCGGGGATCGCACGCTCCCACTGGGCTCGCCGGTCGGCGGGGCGCTCCTGCGGCCGGGCGACCTTGAGGGTCTGGACGGTAGCGCGGCGGTGGCGGGTGAGGTCGACGGCGAGGCGCTCCTCGCGCGCCCACTCCCTGTACTGGCGGCGCCAGGCGTAGTCGGTGATGTCCACGTCGACGATCCGGTTGCTGGAGCGGCAGCGGGTCGCGTCGGCGACGCCGGCCTTGCCGGTGTGGTGCGGGACCGTCTTGAGCAGGTAGGTGCCGCGGTGGGGGGTCACGGCCACCCAGGTGCCGCAGTCCGGGCACACCAGCGAGATGCGGCGGGACTGCGTGGTCTCCACGGTCCGCATGTCGATGTGACCGGGCGACAGGGTCGAGAGGACGATCGCGTCGAGGGGGCTGACGCGGGAGGTACGGGTGCGGCCCAGGCGCTTAGCGGCCTTGGGCATGGCGAGCTCAGGCATGGCGACTCCTCGGCAGGAAGAGAGGGAGGGGTACTCGCGGGGCGGATGCTCTCTCCGCCCACCAGGCCCACGAGCCAACGCCCGAGTCCTGGCAGACAGACAGCGCATCAGCGCTGAGGTCGTACAAGCAGTCCTGCCAGCCGGGGGGTTTGGTGTTGCTACCGCCTCCGACCACCTGCCCGTCTCCGAGGAAACGAGCTGCGGAACTGCGATGGTGCTGGGCGCTTGACAAGCAGATATAGCGAACGCAACCAAGCGATTTAGCGCCCTAAACCGCTCGACTACCGAAACCATAGGTCTCGTCACGGCGCGCGTCAACCACCTTGAACCCATGGGGTTTAATGGGGTAAACATGACCCTACGAAGGGAGGCACGTATGGAAGCGCACGATGTAGCTCCAGCCGCGCTGAGAGACCAGCTCGATGCGGCTTTCGACGTCGCCTTGTCCCAGCTGAAGGAGCTCCCTGACCCTCTGGAGCGCGCGAAGGTCGCACATGGTCTCGCTGGCCGTGTACAGGACTACGGCAACGAGTTTCAGGCGGTCCGCAACGAGGCGATGAACGAGACGCTGCGTGTGGGCCGGTTGAACAGCACTCAGCTGGCGTCCGAACTCGGCATCAGCAAGGGACGCGTAAGCCAGCTCGCCAAGGGAGCTCCGCCGGAGAGGCTCTTCCTCGGCTCGGGCAAGGTCATCGTGGCGCTGGCCGAGAAGCTGGAAGACGGCAACGACAAGGATGGCAAGAAGAAGGCCATCCAGGGCCCCGTGATCGCCACCGAGGACGTCCAGACCTACGAACGTCTGCGGGAGCTGGCCGAAGATGTCGGGTTGGAAGTCAGCTTCGAGCGGATCCCGCTCGGCGGCAACGTCCGGCTCAACCGCAACAACCTCGTGGTCATCTGCGGCCCTCGGCTGTCGCCCCTCATCGAACAGATCCTTGAAGGGGATCCCCACCTGCGGTTCGGCAAGGATGATGACGGCTGGTACCTCACCGACCGCAACACCGGCCAGATCTACCGCTCACCGATGGACCGGGGCGAGAACAGCGACATCGCATACTTCGGCCGGCTCCCGCGCCCTGACGGCAAGGGAACCTTCCTTTATGTCGCCGGCATCCACGCGCGTGGCTCCGGTGGCGTCGTTCACTGGCTCAACCAGGAGCTGGCCACCGTGCACCGCGAGCTCAAGGCGCGACGGTTCTCGACCCTCGTCTCCAGCCGCTTTGACCCGGAGACCCTCGAGATCGTCGCGAGCGAGCAAATCACGCCGTTCTACCGCCCGGAAGGGGCCTGACGTGCAGGTATCCATGGCTTCGACCCAAGGTGTGGGCACCGCAAACGAGGACACTGTCCACGTCAGCCCTACCGGGGTCGTCGTGCTGGACGGCCTGTCCGCGCCCAAGGACCTGCCCATGGGGTGCATCCACGGCACCCCATGGTTCGTGCGGCAGCTCGGCACATGCTTGATCAACCTGATCGGCGACGACGTGGTGTCGCTGCGCGAGGCGCTGCGAAGCGCTATCTCCGAGGTCAATGACCTCCACCGTGACACCTGCGCGTTGGACCAGGAAGCCGTCCCGGCATCGACCGTCGTGATGATCCGTGAGCGGGGGGACGTCCTCGACTACCTCGTGCTCTCCGACAACGTGCTAGTGCTTGACCTCGGCGACGAGGGCATCCGGACCATCACCGACAAGCGAGTCGAAGAGGTGGCCGGCGCGGAGATGGAGGCCGCGCTCCAAGGGCCGACGGGTACTCCCGAGCACGCCGCTCGTGTCTCCGCGCTCGTCACAGTCCAACGGCATCTCCGGAACCGGCCTGGCGGTTACTGGGTCGCGGCAACTGACCCGGCTGCGGCTGACGAAGCGATTACCGGGAGCGTCGACCTTGCCCAGGTCCGTCAGGCCGCTCTACTCACGGACGGCGCGAGTCGACTCGTTGACAGCTTCGGCGCTCTGAGCTGGGAGCAACTCCTCGATCTGCTGCGCGTCGAGGGGCCGGCGGCCCTGATCGCGCGCACTCGGGAAGTCGAGCTTGCTGACCCGGCCGGCGAGCGCTGGCCGCGGTTCAAGCGGTCCGATGACGCGACCGCCGCGTACGCGCGCATCGGTCGGCCCGTGTCGCTCTCCTCTGGAGGTCAGCGCCTGGAACGCGGGCGCCGTACTGGTTCTTCATGGGGTGCGGGAGAACGCTCCGACGGACACACCGCCGCCGTCGCCTCCGCCCCGCAGAACGTTGCTGCGGCACTGGGGGTGGAAGCTGGCGACGACGTCATCCGGCGGACCCGCGTCTACCGTGACCGGCACGGCGTCGTTGCACACTCGACCTCGTGGATCCAGCTCGAGTTCGCCCAGGCCGTGCCCGCGCTCCTCCGCAACGAACGCCTGCTCGGCGGCACGTCCCTCGACCTCATCGCCCAGGAAACGGGGCGGCAGGCTGTGAAGCGTACGGACGAAACCACGGCCCGCATCGCCACCGCCGAGGACGCCCAGCTCCTGGAGCTCCAGCCCGGTACGAACGAAGCGATCCTCGTCCTCTCCGCTCGGTTCGTCGACCGCGAAGGCCGGCCTCTGGAGTACGGCGTGGATCTGGGCGCCCCCGGCCGTACGCGCGTCGAAACGGCGGACATGACGTGCTGACCTCGACTTGTACCTCGGCCATGGGCGGAGACGTGCCGCGCAAGTCACGTGTCGTTCTGATGGCGGGGATGCCGGGCGCCGGTAAGACGACGTTGGCAAGAGCCCTCGTAGCCGCGGGGTTCACACGGCTGTGTCCTGATGAGGAGATGTTCCGTCGCTACGGCCGGTACGGCGTCGACTTCCCCAGGGGGCAATTCCGAGTTCGGGAAGCTCCCGTCCTTGAAGATGTCGCTGGTGAACTCCGAGGACTGGTGGAGGCCGGGGATGACGTCGTGGTCGACCACGGCTTCTGGACACCAGAAGAACGGGCCGAATGGCAGGCTCTAGTCGCAGGGGCCGGTGGCGTCCCCACCCTGGTGTACCTGCCAGTGCCGCATGAAGTGCGATGGTCACGGATCCGCGAGCGGAACCAGCTCGCTGATGTCGACGCCAACTCCATCGAGTTCAGCGAGCAAGACCTGTTGCGCTTCGCCACGCGCTTTCATCCTCCGACTGAGGATGAGCCGCATGTTGTATATGACGAGCGCCCCGAAGCCCTGCTTGCCCAGCTCCGCTACGGCCTGCCTTCCGCGAGGGAGGACCGGTAGTGACCAGCCTTCAAACCGGTCGGGCTTGTCCGATCAACTCTCTCCGATCGCGTCTCACGTTCGACGGACGCGGCAATCCGGGCACGCAGCGTTTCCCCCTTATCCCTATGTCGTCACGGGGGGTTAGGGTGATCACAGATGTGACCGCTGGCAGCAGAGAGTCCTCCCTGGCCGGGCGCGGCCTTGGAGGACTCTTGGACGGGATTCCCGTCCGCACGATGCAACTGATGGGAGGTGATCGCGGAATGCAGCGTACTCGCGTGGGGGAACTCCACCGCGCAACTACGCCGTTTACAGCCGTAATCGCTTTCACCATTCAGGCGTGCGGGTACGCCGACTCCGCCTCTGTTGTCGAGGGGGCCGGCGTGACGTAACCGCCATGGCCGCGCTGCTTCGGCGGACTAACCATCCGCTCGGCCGCGCCGGCCTCGTCCTGACCGGACTCACTGTCCAGGTCAACGCTCAGTCCCGGTCTTCACCCGGTCCTGAGCTTCGGCTCATCGAGCCAGATCGCTACCGCAACACCGGCCGCTAACCACGGCCACCACAGCCGCGCAGCACCCGCTGTGCGTTGTCCTGCAGGGCCCCCACCACAGGGGCTCTGCAGTCCCACCGAGACGAGAGGAGAAATCTCCCCCCTGCCGTTCGGTGTCTGCCCGCTTCGCGAAGAAGGAGGGCTGCACCCTCATCCACTAGCCGGCCGTCCCGTGTGAACGGGGTGGTCCGACTCGCATATGGAAGTAGGTGTCTTCGCCATAGTGCCCGATCTGGTGTCCCCTGAAAAGTCGAGCGCCGTCCGTTTCGGCGCGATTCACACGGTTCGCGCGTTTCAGGTGACGGAACAGGCGTCCGCGATCCGCCCCTTCGCGCCTTTTGTTCAGGAAGAGGGTCTTCCTGTAGGAAGCCACAACCCGGCCGGGTCTGTCCGGTCGGCGTCTGCCCGCGTCCGCAACAGCTCCGTCGGTGGCGTCTTCGAAGGGGTCGTCCCGTGTGGCGGGACGCGATCCGAGGTTTCTGCCCGTCGTGCGGGAGCGCTGGAGGCAATCAGGGTCTCGTGGCCTCTGTCCACAAAGCGGCCGGTCCAGGCTGCCGAGGTGATCACTTCTCGCTCCGCTGTACCCAGCTCTCGCTTCGCCCCCCAGGGGGGTGTCCGCTTTGGCCGGTACACCACGGCCATGACCGCCTGCACCGCCCTGTCCGCCCCGGCACCTCTCTACGTCCGCGCTTCCTCCGTGACGTTCGTCGGGGGTATTCGATGAGCACCGCGGCGGCGTCGGCCGCCGTGCTGGACCACCCGCTGTGGGACGACGTCGACAACTCCGTCGACGACGCACCGGGTGGGAAGCCGCGGCGCCGGCTGCGGTCGGTCCCGGCCGGGCCGGTGCCGGAGCGGGCGGCGGGTCATCCGTTGTCGCTCGGTCGGGACGCGCGCGCCCGTCTGGGTGGCGCGGTGCGGGCGCTGCTGGACACGGCCGGTCTGGCCGGGGCTTCGGACGCGGTGCGTCTGGCGGTGCTGGTGCTGGCGTCGCGTACGCCGTCGGAGACCGGTGTGGTGGAGATCCGTACCTCTGAGCTGGGTCGGTGGATCGGGGTGTCCGCGTCGTACACGGCCTCCGAGGTGGTGCCGGTGCTGCGTCGCTCGGGTGTGGTCTCCGTGGAGACGGCGGAGGGCGACTACGGCCAGGACGACGGTCTGGAGTGCAAGGTGCTGCCGCTGTGGGCGGCGCAGGACGTGGTCGGGCACCCGTTGAATCTGGCGAAGAAGGAGTACGCCACCTTGTGGCGGCTCCTGCAGGCCGTGATGGGGCCGGGTTGGACGCACCGGGACGGCTCGGTCACTCCGGCCGGGCTGATCGGTACGCGTACCGGTCGCGGCGCGGCGACGGACCGGCTGGCGCTGCTGCTGCTGGTGCTGGAGGCGCGGGAGACCGGGCGGGTGCGGCAGTGCGGCGGGACGGTGGATACCAAGCGCGGCCGCGCGGCGGCGACGGTGGCCCGGCTGCTCGGGTGCACGGCGTCGGCGGGCGAGCGGGTGCTGGAGCGCCTGGAGGACCGGGAGCTGGTGCTCCGGGTGCGTCTGAAGACGGGTTCCGGGCTGGCGAACCGGTCGCGGCTGATGGTGCCGGCGGTCGCCGCCGCGCACGGCCGGACGGTCGCCGACGACGTCCAGGAGGACCGTGCGCAGGCCCCGGAGCCCGAGTTTTCAGACCCCGACGTTGCGGCAGGGCCTGTTCAGTCGCCGAAGCTGGAGACGGAACCGCAGGTCAGCGGCCTGCCGGTGACTGATGTGGCGGATGTTGCAGAGCCCGACGTTGCGGCAGCCCTTCACACTGACCACCCTCACCTGGTTACTCCCGTCCTTCCCCTCGCTCTCTCTGGTGGCTTTTCCGGCGAAGGCCGTGGTGGGTCCGGTGATCTGCCGGACCGCGCGTGCGTACGCGAGGACGGCGGCCCGCTGCGCGGGGAACAGCCGAAGAAGTCCCCGTCGATCAGCAGCAAGAAGCCCGGCCGCGGGCCGGTGGCCGGTGATCCGGTGCGGACCATGGACGGTGCGGGTCAGGGCAGGCAGCAGCGGGGGAGGGTGGCTCTGCCGTCGGAGGATCTGCGGGCCGTCTTCGCTCCGGTCGACCTGGTGTGGGCGCGCCTGGAGCGTCGGAGCGCCCGGAAGCTGGTGGAGGCCGCCGCCCGTGGCGAGCTGGCCCGGGTGATCGGGTTCGCCGGCCGTACGGACGCTCCGCAGGTCCTGGCCGACCGCCTCGCCCGGCGCCTGGAGGACCAGATGCGGCTGCACGGGCCGATCAAGGACCCGGTGGGCTGGCTGATCGGCCTGGCCCTGCCCCAGCGTCAGCGGTGCGGCGACGTCCGGTGCGACGACCGGGTGCTGCTCGACTCCGGGCAGGACTGCCCGCGCTGCGAGGAGAAGCAGGCCGACCGCCGCGACCAGCGCCGTGCGGTCGCGGCCGCCGTCGACGCCGCGATGCCGCGCGCCTCCGAGACCGAGCGCCGCGCGGCGACCGAGCAGCAGCTGCACCAGGACGTCACCGCCCAGGCGTGGATCCGCGAGCACCGGTGGGCACAGGTCCGCGAGCAGCAGGCCGCCGCAGCTCAGGCCCGTGCCGAAGCCGCGGCCGCGGAGCCCGAGGACGACGTCCCGGCCGCGCCGGTGGCACCGGTCGTGCTGCCCGCGCCGCGCCCGGCCGCCGCCGTCCCCGCCCCGGAGCCGGAGTTCGCCGACATCGACGACGACCAGGAGCTGGTCCTCGAGGACCTGACCCCCGACCAGGTGCGCGACTGGCGGGTGCGGGCGATGAAGGACCACCAGGTCGTCTTCGACCACATCGACCGCTACGGCGAGCCGTCGGCCAGGCGCCTGTTCAGCAACCAGCTGGTCAACGATGCGAAGCACCTCTCCGGGCTCGGGCACCTGAACCTCGGCTACTCCACCTGGGGGCAGTCGTGAGCGGCAGCGAGGTGTCCGGTGTCGACCTGGCGCGTCAGGCCCTGCTCGCGGCCCGGGAGGCGGCAAGGAAGAACAGCGCGACCAGCAAGAAGCCGAAGCGGCGCACCGGCACCGTCGTACGGCGTGACGGGCGCGAGCCGCTCGGGCTGGGTAGCGCGATCGGCATGATGATGACCGAGCGCGGTATGGCCGCCCCGGCCGCCGGCGGAAGCGTCCTCGCGGGCTTCGACACCATCGTCGCGGCGGTCGTGCCCGAGCTCGCCGGGCGGGTCCGGGCCGTGGCCTTCGACGCGGAGACCGGCCGCCTGGACGTCGTCCCTGACGCCCCGGCCTGCGGCACGCAGCTGCGCTGGAGCGCGCCGAAGCTGGTCGCGGCGGCCAACGAGCGGGTGTCCGGTGGGTGCGTCCGCGCCCTGCACGTCCTGGCGCCCGCACCCGTGGAGGCCGGCCCCGCCACGGCGGCCGCCGAACCGGCTCCGCGGCCGACCGCGCCCGTCGCGCCGGTGCAGCGGCGGACTCCGCCGGAGGGCTACCGCCGTGCGATCGAGGCGCACCGCCAGGCCGCGGTGCCGTCGCGGGTCGACCCGGGCATCGCGGAGGCGGTGGAGCGGCAGAACCGGGCGATGCGGGAGCTCAGCCGCCGCGCGTTCCCCGAGCCGCCCGTGGTGCCGGACGATGCGCCGGCCCCGATCGACCAGGCCCGCGTCCAGCGTCGCCGCCAGGCCGCGGCGACCGAGGCCGCTGCCCTACGCCGGGCCCGGGACGAGCGCGCGGGCATCATCGTGCCGCCGGCCGTTGCACTGCGCACGACAGCGTGAGCGGCCTGTCCGTACGGCGCCTGGGCTCGTTGTTTCACGCGGGAAACAACGAGCCCAGGCACTCGAACCGCAGTATGGCGGCGCCGCCTTAGGTGCGGCCGTATTGAGCCTGCAGCTGGGCGAGGAGTTCCTGGACCTGGTCGGAGGAGAAGGCGGTCACGTCGGCCTCGTCCACGCCGTGGACGGCGAGGGTCCACTCGCCCGAGTCCGAGGAGCTGACTTGGATGGGCGGCTGGGCCATCCACATCACGTCGATGCCGCGCCGGACGACCACAGCCACGAGTCCGGGCATCGACGCCGCCGCTCGGCCGCCCGGGTCCCCCATGAGGAAGTCAGCGAGCGCCTCGGTGGCATCGTTGCCCCGCAGGCTTGTGGCGGAGGTAGCGATGTTCCCGCCGCCGGTGTGGACGAGCGTGACCGCCATGTGCGTACAGTCCTCGTGCCGTTCCCACGGCGGGGTCTTCCAGGTGAAGGTCATTTCCGCATCCTGCCCAGGCTGGCAGGCGGTTGGCAGCCGAACGGGCCAAGATGTCCTGGCCCCAGCGTTTCTGGCTTGCAGTGGCTGATCATCGACGAAGTAGAAGAGACCGCTGCGTCGCCGGGCCAACGTGGCGCTGTGCCGTTTCCAGTGGAAACGGTTCGCCGGAGGAGCCCTCTTTACGACGTAAAGAAGATGTCCGCTGGGCGGCACCGAGAGGGCGTGGCTATCCCCAGTCGCGCAGGTTCCGTTTCAGCTCGTTGAACCGCGCGGCTCGGCGGGGGGCTTGGCTCGCGTCGGGTGCGCTGCCGAGGGCGAGGACGGGATCGGTGACCTGGTAGGTCACTCGGTAGGCCAGGACGTCCAGGGCGGTCTCCAGCCATTCCTCCGCGCGGCGTGGGGGTGCCATGGGTCCGAGCGCCGTCGTGAACCACACGGGCAGCAGGTCGGTGCCGGTGAGCGCGTCGGACAGCCGGCTGCGCAGGCGTACCCGCAGTTGGGTGCGTGCTCGTTGGCCGGCCTCGATGACACCTGCCGACCTTGCGCGGCGGGCGTTGTCCGCGGCCTGCTCGGCTTGGGCGCCCTGAGCGCTCTCGGCCAGTCGCCCGATCCGTTCCTGGCCCTTCTGGGCCTCGGCGGCGGCCTTGGTGAACGCCTGCTCGGCCTTTTTGCGGCGTGGGTCGCCGGCCGGGGTGGAGGCCAGTACGGCCGCGGCTTCACGGACGGTGGAGCGGTGGCCGGCCAGCGCCTGCCGCGCCTGTTGGTAGTGGGTGATCCGTAGCTGGAGGACGTTGCGCTGGTGGGTCGGCAGGAGCGCTTCCTCGGCGGCGAGCCCCTCGTCGACGGCGAGACCGAGACCTCTCAGCTTTCCTCCGCGGTCGACGTCCAGGTCGACGACGACGGCGCCTTCGGCCTGCCGCAGGTGACGCTCCAGCGCGCTCACCCGCGTGGTCAGCCGCTCCAGCCCCGTCTCCGTCGCGGAGATCGACTCCTCCAGCTCGTCAGAGCGGGCTTCGGCCGTCTCCTTGGCTTCCTGCAGCTCCGACTCAAGGGTCTCGAAGCGCCGCGCGGTGCTGCGCTCACCATCCTCCAGGCGCTCCACCGTCTCCTCGATGTCCGACAGCTTCGACGTGAGGTTCGAGATGGCGTAGTCGGTGTTGCGTTCGAAGGTGTCCTGGCTGCGCTTGAGCGCGTCGATGCGGCGGCGCTGCTCCTCGCCCAGGTCCAGGGAGTCGTATCCGCTCACGCCTTCGCCTTCCTCGCGCCGTCCCGGCTTGCTTCGCTGGCCAGGCCGTAGGCGCCGGCCCAGCACAGCAACGGCAAGAGCCACACCCACCACGGCAGCACCCCGAAGGCGAGCAGCGGCACCGCCACGCTGGCGACGCCCAGCGCGGCGGCGGCGTGCCGCAGCTGTCGGTGCTTGCCCGGCAGGGGCTTGTTGCCGGCCGTGTAGAACGCGGAGGTCCCGATCAGCTGCACCACCGCCAGGAGCGACCACCCGCCGCTGATCCAGCCGAACCCCGAGGCCACGCCCAGCAACACCGCACACGCCGCGTGGGCCCACAGCGCCACCGTGAACGACTTGGTGCTCACCTCGAGGTGGGGCTGCTCCAACCTGGCCGGCACCTTCGTCTCGTACGTGAGCAGCGCGTTGCCTGCCTGCACCAGGCGTGCGAAGGCGGCCGCGTACTGCGGATCGTCCTCGTCCAAGCTGTCGAGACCCTGGAGCGCCGCAGTGATCTCGGCCTGCAACCCCGTGACCTCCTGGGCTATCTCCTCGTGAAGCTCGGCCACCCGTCCCCCTCCTCGGCGACCACGGGACACCCCGCGCGCCTGGCAGCTGCGAAACCGGTCGACCGTACCGGCCACCGGCCGCCCCGCGCCGTGACTTCGCCGGGAGTGGCCGGATTGAAGCGCTCGATGACTGACCTCCGGCTTGGCACCGAGCCCACGCCGAGGAGCTGACCGGCGACGCCGCGCCCCCGACGACCGGCACGCGCAGTCCGAGCACGCGCACCCGGCAGACCCTCCCAGGGGCTCTCCCTCGGTATTCCGCTGGTTCTGACCACGCACGACGGCCGACTGGGCTTGGATGGTGCTTCGGTATCGAGTCACCGGGCGGAGTCAGGAGGCCAGGGTTCGTGGTGTTCAAACGTTCCGGGAGCGCGACGCGGCTGTTGTGGAACGCGGTGGCGACCAGGCCGTCCCAATTCCTGGGAGCGCAACGGCGCCAAGACTGGGTGCTGTACCGGTGGGAGACGGAGTTCGGGATCGTCGTGCTCGCCCACGGGGTTGTCGGCGAGATGGGAATGACGTTCCCGGGCCTCACCCTGCTGCGCGAGCTGGCTCAGGACGCCGTGGCCCTGGCCGTGGTCGAACCGGACTACGGCCCTCCTGACGGACCGAGCCTGGAGGTGATCGACGCCGCCGGCCCGGACAAGCACTACGGCACCACCTGGCACCGCCTGGAGCGGGTGCTCGGCATGCCCGCCCCCTACTGGCATTCGAATCTGCGCGACCCCGAGCTGATGATGGCCTGGAAGCCCGGCGCGCCCACCGTGCACGTGCCGGCCGTCGTCACTCCGGACCCGGCGCCGCTGCTGCGCCTGGCCGCGGAGGAACCCGACGGCTCCCACGCGGCCGCGGCCGCGCTCGAGGTCGCACGGCGCGCCCTGTGGAACTGCGCGGACTCCGCACACAAGGAGATCGCCGAGTACGTCGACGCCAGCGACGGCATCGCGTCCATCGCGGTGGCCGCCCGCCCCGTCATGCCGCACCCGCCGCAGCCGGTCGCCGAGGAGATCCTGCGTGATGGCTGGAGGAGCATCCTGCACCGCACCGACGTCCTCGCCACCGAATGCGCCCGCCTGGGACACGTCCTGGGCGCCACCCGGTACTTTCCCGGCTCGTGCAAGGTCACCGTGGACCCGTCCTCCTGCGTCGAGGCCGGGCGGTGGGCATCCCGGCTGCAGGCCAGCCCTCGTATCGCGCTCGCCACGTACCTCGGCGACGACCAGGAACGGGACATCCTCGTCGACCCGGTGACCGACATGCCCGCCGTGCGGACCGGCGACGTCATCGAGACCGTCGCCCCGCAGCGGCTGCCGGCGCACTCACCGCTTGCCGCGCTGACCATCGGCCGCGGCCACAACTCGGTATGGGTGACCACCCAGGACGGGACGGTGTTTCCCGCACCGCAGATCGGCGGCGGCTACACCTACGGGTACGCAGGCGGCGGCCCGGTCGCGCTGGCCAGGCTCATCGGCCTGCTCCTGGACGACATCACCCATACCGCCCCCGGCTACGACGGACAACTGCCGTCGGCCGGCCTGCGGCACGCCGTCGAACAGGGCTGGAAGGGCCGCACTCCTCCTTTCACCCTGACCCGGGCAGAACTCGAAGCACTGTGCGACGGGTGACCCACGAGCGCTGACACCACCTTCACGCCGGGCCGAGGGCGGACCAGGAAACGACTCCGTCGCGGGCTCACTCGGACGGCTGCTGCCTCACGCCCGGAGGGGGCAGGTGAGCGGGAGGACGCGTTCGGTCAGCTGCCCGGTGAGGTGGGTATCGGTGAGGGCGGCGTCGGTGAGCCAGTCCGCTTCCGTCAGCTGGTCGACCAACTGCTGCAGCTCACCAGGATCGGCCGGCACCCAGGCGGCGAGAGCGGTCAGGGCGATGCCCTGGCCACCGGGACCGAGACGTCCCGAGGCGTCGGTCTGGGCGGCCAGCGTCAGGGCGAGCAGCCGGGTTGCGGCGGTGGCCTTGGCCTTGCGGAGTTTCTTGTCCGAGATCACCTTCTGTGCCCAGCCGGAGAGCTTGGGCCGCATCTTCTTGCCGAACGTGAATGGGCCCGTCCCGTCCTCGCGGGGCGCGAGGGAGGGGACGGTGATCGGGGTGGCGTTCTCCGGCCGGGAGGCGAGCAGGTCGCCGGCGGTGCCGGGGAGAGACAGCCAGCCGCAGCCGGTCAGCTTCTCGACCAGGTCTTGCGGATCGGTCAGGCCCAGCGCGGTGAGGTCCTGGCCGACGAGATTGCCAGTGCCGGTGTGCGCGGTGCGCAGGGTCAGCATCAGCACCAGCAGCCGTGCGTCGGGTCCGGGCAGCGGGGTGTGGTCGGCTACGTACGCGAGGACGGAGCGTGCGTGCTCCCACTGCGCCGGGACGGTCAGCAACCGGGTCACGGCCGTCCCGTCGCCTCCGGTGATGCCGCCGGTGCGCTGCTGGTCCTGGAGACGGGCGGTGGCCGCGGCCTGCTCGGCGCGCCGGGCCTCCCACCGCAGGGGCCCCTCGCTGGTGACGTCGGCCCAGCTGGTGAAGGCGCGGGCCTTGCGTTCCTGGAGGTCGGCAAGCAGCTCCAGGTCGGGCTGGTCGCGCTGCTGGTAGGCGCGGAAGAGATTGCCGAGCTCGATCAGTTCGTCCCGCAGGACGACGGGCCGCAGATCGTGGGGGATGACCCGCTGGGCGACCTTCACCTGTGGTGGACGGCGCCGCGCCGGTGCGGCGCGGGGAACCGGGACCAGGCCGTGGTCGTCGTCGGAGAACTGCGGCGCCCCCGTACCCGCACCCGCTGCCGGGGCCGTACCCCCGGCCGGGGCCGTGGCCGGGGGATCTGCGGCCGTGGGTGGCTGCGAGGTGGCCGCGGTCTTCGCTCCGGGGGTAGCGGCCGCGCATCGGGAGCAGCACTCCATCACCTGCCACCAGCGGCCTTCCCGGTCGGTGACCACGGCCAGGACGACCGGACCGCCGCACCGCCAGGGTTCCGTACGCGGACGGCCGGTGTCGGGCAGATGGGTGTGGCAGTCCGCCAGCCGACACGCGCAGTACGCCGTGGCTCTAGGGGCGGGGACGCTGCGCAGGTGGGCCTTGATGTGAGCGACCGCAGCCGCACGCCCGGCGGCCGCGGACGGCAGACGCTGCTCGGCACAGGCGGGCCGGCTGCACGAGATACGCACCGCCGTACTGCCCCGGCCGGCGGCGTCCAGACGCACCGTCCAACGACGTCCCGGCACCCGTTCGTCCAGCTCGCTCACCGCGGCCTGCGTCATCCCGGTCTCCCTCCCGCCCTGTATCTCCGATATTCGCCGCCCCCGCCGCGCGCCGGGCGGCGGCGTGCGGGCGGCGTGGACACCGTATTGGGGCGCGGAGGTTGAAGGCTGCTGAACTCGCCCTGTGCGAACGGCGTGAATTGCGAAGGTCAGGTGCCCTGCGTAGTCGCGGGTGTGCCGTCCAGGGAGTCGAGGAGTTCGCCGAAGGTGGGCTTGGTTTCGTCGTACTGGAAGGTCATGGCGGCGGCGAGGGCTTCCCACCGGCCGGTGCTGCGCCCGCAGTGCTTCAGCAGGATCTTCAGCGCGATCTCGGGTTCCTGGCGGGCGAGGACCTCATCGGCGGGGATCTGGCGCAGGTGCTCCAGGGTGTGGTGCCGGGATTTGACCAGGGCCCGGTAGACCTCGGAGCGGGAGAGGATTTCGCCGGCGGCGGGGGAGTCGAGCCAGGACTGCAGGACGGCGGCAGGGTCGGGGTGGTGGGCGAGTTCGTCGTCGCTCAGCAGCCGCAGCACACCGTCGTCTTCGTCCTCGGGGGCCGGGACGGCAGCCGCCGCCTCCCGGAACCAGGCGGGGCCTTCGACCTTCTCGGCGATCCAGGCCAGCTCGGCGGGGTGCAGCGCGTTCAGAGCGTCGGTGACGGCGGCGTGCGGGGTGCGCGGGTTGGCGGCGAGCGCGGCCAGGGTCTCGGCGCGGCGGTGCTCGGAGTGGCGTTCCAGGAGCCGGGCCGGACGGTCGTAATCGGCGGGGAGGCTGTCGTCGACGACGCGGATCAGGGTCCGGCTCGGCGCGGGGGAGACGACGGCCGGCTGGTCCAGGGCAGCGAGCTGGGCACAGGCGCCCGCGAGGTGGTCGGGGTTGGCACTGAGGAGGGCCAGGTCCTCGGCGAGGCGCCGCACCCGCCCGTCGAACTCGTAGTCGTTCTCCTGCTTGTCGGACGGGTGGAGCAGCTGGCCGCGGACTACCGCCGCGTCGGCGGCCGCGTGCAGCTGCTCGGCGGCGAGGCCGACCACGCGCGGGTTGCTGTCGACGCGGCGGGCGATGTGGTGCAGGGTCCTGCGGGCCGTCACCTGCGGGTTGGGCAGGTTGGCCAACTCGGGCAGGCACAACGCGGGCAGGCACGCCCGCAGCAGATCCTCGCTGAGCGCGGGGGCCGGCTCGTCGGCGGGGAGGTCTTCGCCGGGGTCGTCCTCGCCGGGCAGGTAACCGGCGGCGTGGGTCCGGGCGTCCTCCGCGGCCTGGACCTCGGCCTGGTCCAGGAGCAGGTGCTGGACGGCCGCCCCGAGCGTGGGGTGCGCGGTGAGCTCCGCCCACCGCTCGGGACACCGGGCCAGCATCGCCCAGCCGTTGCGGCCTCCCAGTTCCAGCGACCAGTCCTTCGCGTACGCGGACACGGCCTCCCAGCCCTCTTCGGGCTCGGGGTGGAGCAGGTACGCGGCGAGCGGGGTCAGGCACGCCTCGAGGACGGCGTCGAACAGGGCCTGCGGCACGGGCGGGGGCGGCGTGTCCCCTTCGGTGCGGGAGTAGTGGTCGGGGTCGAAGTCCCGCACGACGCGTTCCACCTCGTGGTCGGCGAGGCGCGGCAGGAGCGCGACCGCGGCCTCGACCTGGCCGGGGTGGCGGGCCAGAGCGGCGACCAGCCCGGCCCACAGGCGGCGGTGTCGCAGGATGGCGGGCACGTCGTCGGCGGTCACCGTGCCTTCGGCCGCCAAGGCGGCCAGCAGCTTCTCGTCGCCGTGGACCAGGAGCCGGCCCCGCAGCCGCTTGGCGGAGGTCCGGGCCAGCAGCGCCGGCAACGCCGTCTTGAGGGCTTCCTCCCGCCACTGATCAGCGCGGGAGTCGAAGCCGTCCGAACACATCGCCGGGGCGCACAGTGCTTCGATCACCGTCTTGAGGGCTTCCTTGGGGAGGTCCTCGCTCATCGCGAGGTCCCGCCACAACGGGTACGTACGGGCATTGACCATCCCCGGATCCCTCTCACGCCTGACCCGGCGTCACCGCCCGGTCGCCATCCGTGGAACGACCGTACGGCGCTCCCCGGTCCGGGCGGGGCGCGATCCGCGAAGTTCTTCGCCCTTGGCGCCGAACCGGGTCCTGGTCAGTCGGCTGTCGCGGCGCGGGGCTGCAGAAGGACTCCGTGGGCGGCAGCGGTGTCCCCGGGCTGCAGGGTCCACGGCACGGACGGGATCTCTGCCAGCCACCCGTCGGCCAGGAGTTGCTGGACGATGATGCCGCGCAGCTTCGGCGGCCAGCCCAGGCCGGAGCAGAGCTGGCCGTACGAGGGGCCGTGTCCGTGCCTGGTCCGGAACACGGCGGTGGCCTGCGCGGCTTGCAGGCCGTGGCCGGGATGCCCCTTCGTCCAGGTGTCGTACGCGTCGCGTACGTGCCGCGGTGTCTGGTCGGTGTGCCGGGTTTCTGTGAACGCTGCCGCCACCTGGAGGCGGGGGAGGCGGCACACGGCGCAGTGTTCGACCGCTTGGGCGTTCTGGCGCACCGTCGGGCGGGCTGCCTGCTTCCACTGCGCCCATTCCGCCTTGGTGGTCCGGGCGTGCCGGGGTACCTTCCACGGGCCCTTGCGCGGCGGGGAGTCGTCCGGGTCGGCCCGGTGGGGGAGTCGTCCGGTGAGGTGCCGCATGGAGGGGTCGAGGCGGTACCGGTCGCCTTCGAGGTGGGTGAGGAATCCGTCCGTCGCCAGGGCGGGCATCTTCTCGCGGCAGGTGTGCGGCAGATCGTGGGGCAGCGTGCCGTTCAGGTGGGCGGAAGCGTGGCCTGTCAGGAACAGCGCGGCGAGCCGGACAGCCGGCGGGCATTGGGCGACCAGCGGGGCGGACAGGGTGCGCACGATCCAGCCGGACACCCGCGACTGCGGTTCCTTGGCGAGGGGAAGCGGGTGGTCGTCCGTTCCGGCCGCCAGGGCCGGCACCGTCAGCAGTGCCGGGGCGTCGGCGTTCTGGTCCAGGAGCTCGTCGGGAACCTGCCAGCCCAGAGCGCGCAGCTCAGCGACGGCCCCGTCCGCATCGTCCAGCCGCAGTGCCCGCACCGCTGCGCCCCGGATCTGGCCTGTGCCGCCCCACGCGGTCCTGACGGCGATGACCGCGGCGAGCAGCTGGGCGTCGGGTGAGGACAGCGGCAGGGCGGCGGTGAAGGAGAGAAGGAGGCGTGCGGCGTGCCCCTGCGGGATGGTCAGCAGGAAGGACGCCGCCGACGCTGGGGGTGCGGCAGTCTTCGGCATGATCGGGATTCTCCCCCGTAGACGGCAGCCGTGACGGCGTGGGCGTCAACCACGGTGCCGCACAGACCCGTTCCGGTGATCTCTGCCGACAGCCACCCGCTGTGATCAAGGCCGACGCCAGACTCACGCTCGTGTCCGATCCCCATGCTCCTCTGCCCTCCGCTGATGCTCCGGACGGGGCAGGTCCGACGACGGCCGGCACCGGCAGGGTCCGTTTCTCGCTCGCGCGGTGGGTGCTCGCCCCGCGTACGACGTGGCAGGCGCGGCGCCTGGCCACCGACTTCGGTGCGGGGATGGACGCGAGGACCGCGTGGGTAATGGCCCGGCTCGCCCGCCATCCCGACGAGCACGGCTACGCGATGGCCCACCTGGACGACGAACAGCGCGCTGCCGACTGAACGCCGTGCGGCGTTCAGGCACCGGCCTCCGGATCGCTGGGCTCCCGCTGCCCGGTCTGCTCTGCGGCCAGGGTCTTGTCGGCGTCGCATGCGGCGGTGCGCTCCTGGTCGTTCAGCCAGAGCGCGTGCCCGAGGTAGTACATGGCGACGATGCCGGCGCCCATGAACGCGCCCCAGCCGAGAGCCAGGACGAAGAGGTTGGAGTCGGTGCGCTGACCGCTGTAGGCCATGCCCTGCCCGGTCGTGAACAGCCACGGAAACCAGGTGATCCGGCCGAAGCCCGGGTCCGCGTGCCAGCGGCCGCCCATGCGCCACCCCAGCAGGGGGACCGACGCGAAGCTCACGCAGGCCACGCAGTACATGAAGGCGAAGAAGTCGTTCTCGATGAAGTCGTGCCCGTTGTGGATCCCGAGGTAGGCGATCCCGGGCAGGAAGAGCACGACCGCCAGGCCGAAGCCGAGCACATCTCCGCGCCGTCGAACCGGTCCTGCCGTCACGTTCCACCCACTCCTGCTGCCGCCGTTGTCCCGGGCACCGTACCGGCACGGCTGGTTGGGCGGCGGTCCGGCCGCAGCAACAGAGCCTTCTCGGCCAATGCTCGCGATGAACCGGGCACGCCGGGCCATTGCGGATGTGGCGGGGCTGCGCCCGCTCCATGATCTGCGACAGCGGGCGCGACGGGCGGCCTGGTGGCAGGGGAGTTGAGCCGGTGGCAGTGACCGAGTTGTTGGTCTCGGACGAGATCATGTCCCGCCTGTCGGAGCAGGCCCGCATGGAGGTGGCGCTCAACCTGCACAAGCGGGACTGCCAGACCTGCGGGGCGCCGCTCGGTGACCAGACGCCCGCGCTCGCCGTCGACGACTGCGGCCCGTTCCTGAGCGCGTCCCTCAACCACCAGGACTGTCGCCCCTCGGGCTGGTACGGGCTGCGCACGGTCATGGTCGGCGCGCACGTGTCGTGGACCAGCCGGTTCTTCACCCTGCCGATGGACGAAGAGGGTGACCGCGCTCCGCGGGCGACGTTCATCGTCTGTCCGCACCTGGAGACGGTGCACCTGGACCAGGACGGCGGCGACGGCTGGAGTGTGAACACCGAACGGTACTGGCGGGCCCGCGGGTTCCGCCCGATGGGCCGCGAGCTGATCGTCGACAAGTGGGTGGCCGACCAGACTCCGCCCCGCGCCAAGCTGACCGGCTCCACCATCCACATCGACGCCGGCCTGGACGGCCAGTGGTCGTCATCGGCGAACCTCGACACCGTCAAGGCGACCCGCGCGCTGGGCGGACTGTTGCTGGGCATCTCCACCGCGTGCGAGCCGACCTCCATGACCGGCCCCAACGACATCCTGCGCTACGGGGCCGCCGGCCACATCTACCTCGGCTGGGTGCCACTCACCTGACGTCCGGCAGAGCCGGTGTACGGGCAGGATCAGCAAGAGAAGGGGAGACCATGACGGAGCAGGACCGCATCTACCACGGTGTGCGGCCGGTCGGGGATGACGACTGGCAGTGCCGGATCCTGGTGGAGAAGAGGAAGCTGGGGCCCACCGAGCGGCAGGTCGACGACCTCGTCCTGTACGAGCTCGCCCCGAGGGACGCGGAGGCCCTGGGAGGGTTCGACTGGGGATACAGCGGGTCCGGCCCCGGCAGGGCCGCCAACGCGATCCTCGCCGACGCTTTGGGCCTCGGCGTTCCCTGGGGCTGCGGGTTCGAAGGGGGGCCGGTCGACCCGGTCCTCCAGGCGCTGGGCGTCGACTTCGCCTCCGATGTGCTGGTCCAGTGCTGCTCGGAGTGGCGGCTCAGCCGCCCCGGCGTCCTGCGCTGGTGCCGCGGCTGGTACGCGCAGCAGGGTGCCAAGGATCTCCCCGCTGCCCTGGTTGACCTTCCTGAACTGTTCAGCAGCAGCCTGTGACGACTGGCTGCACCTGGGAGCCTCACACGGCGTTCCCCCAGGTGGGAGCGCTGCGGCGTGACCCTGTGAGCTGTGAGCGGAGGTAGGTACACTGGGCGACGAAGACCCTGGATTCGTCCCTGGTAGCCCTGAAAGGGGCAGGCCACACACCCAGGGGTCAGACTTCAAGAAGGCCGTCCGGCATCCGCCGGGCGGCCTTCTTGCATGTCCACCCCCCACCCTCCGAATCAATCCGATCGGGTTAAAAAACGGGCTAAAGAATTGGGTAAACAGTGCTAGGGTGAGGGCACGAAAGGAGATCCACATGGCATCCGAGGAAGAGCTTTTCGCGAACATCGACGCCCTGCTGGCGGAGGAGCCGCAGCTCCCGCCCCCGGCGGAGCGCGCCCGGCTGCGTGAGGCCGCCGGCATCACCCAGGCCCGCCTCGCGGTCGCGCTCAAGACGTCGACGCAGACGGTCAAGAACTACGAGAACGGCAGGAGCGAGCCGAAGCCGCCGCGCCTGGAGGCGTACCAGCGGCTGCTGAACGGGTGGGCGGCGAAGTACCCCGCCCACGGAGCTCCCGCCGCCCCGGCCCCCGTGGCCGCGCCGCAGGCCGCCCCGGTGCCGGACACGTTCACCGGCCCGGCCGTGTCCGAGCCCGCCGACACGGCCGCCCCGGTACAGGCCCCCGCCGCCCCGGCCGGGCCGGAGCATTTCGCCCGTCCGGCCGGACGGGCGGCGACGTCGTCCCGGCGTCCGGCTGCGAAGAAGGCCGCCGCACCCGCCGTCGACCCGCGCTTCCCGCACGGCCCGCTCGCCGTCCTGGACGGCGACGGCTCCGCTTACGCCGTGGGCGGCGTCGTGCTGGACTGCCCGGCGACTACGGTGCCGGAGCTGGTGGAGTGGACGCTGCGCGAGTCCGGTCTCGGCGCGCCGAAGCTCAACCGGTACGGCAAGGACTCCGACCCGCTGATCGTGCTCACCGCGGCCGCCGCCGTGAAGCTCGGGCTGCCCGAGCGCCTGGAGGGCCACGAGCAGCGCCGCTCCCTGCGCCTCCCGGAGGACCACCCGGTCGTCAAGCAGGTCGCCAAGGCGAAGTGGCAGCTCACCCAGCGGGGCTTCGGCCCGTGGGCCCGGATCTACCGCAAGGCGCAGGGCCGCGACCGGCAGTGCGTGCAGCTGGCGATCCTGTCCTGGGACGCCCTCGATGAGCGGTCCTGGCCCGGAGTTGCCGAGATGGAGCCGGCCGACATCGCCCGCGTCCTGGGCGTGTACGCGACCCGGGTCATCACCCCGCGCGGCTCCACCGCCGTCTCCGGCCTGGAGCTGATGACCGCGCTGCGCCCGCCCACCAAGGCCGTGCAGGACCCGGAGACCGGCAACTGGGTCTCCGGCTACAACGCGGGCAGCCTGGGCACCGAGCCGATGGACCCGGCGCCGCCGGAGGCCACCCCGGAACACCCCGTCGTCGTCAACAGCGGCTGGACCGGCGGCTTCCTGAACGAGGAGGCGTACCAGTGGGTGCGGTCGGTGGAGACGCTCTCCGATGAGGAGTGCACCCTGCCCTTCGCGGTCGGCCTCGACCTGAACACGGCGTTCCTCGCCGCCGCGGCCCGCCTGGTCGTCGGCCTCAGCGCCCCGGACCACTTCCACGCCCCGACGTTCAACCCGAAGATCCCCGGGAGCTGGCTGGCCGACCTCTCCCACATCGAGCTCGACCCGCGCCTGCCCTCGCCGTTCACTCCGGACGGCTCCCGCCCGACCGGCCCGGCCTGGTACCAGACGCACACCCTCGCCTACGCCCAGGAGCTCGGGCACGACGTGCACCCGATCGAGGCGTACCTGCGCCGCGAGACCGGCGCCTACCTCGACCCGTGGCACGACCGCCTCAAGAACGCCTACGTCGACACCCTCGCCGACATGGGCGTCACCAAGGACCTGGACGACCGCCAGTTCCTCGCCGCGATGGCACAGCACAAGCAGAACGACCCGGCCCTGGCCGCCGTCCTGTCCGCCATCAAGGCCACCGTCAAGGGCGGCGTCGGCAAGCTCCGCGAGCGCCCCCAGGGCAAGCACTACAACGAGGGCGAGACGTGGCCGGCCCTGTCCCGGCCGACGTGGCGCCCCGACATCCGGGCCGCCGTCATCAGCAAGGCCCGGGTCAACATGCACCGCAAGCTCAACAACATGGCGAAGATGACCGGGCTCTACCCGCTCGCCGTGCTCTCCGACTGCGTCGTCTACCCGAGCCCGGGTGAGAGCCCGCTCGACTTCCTCCCGTACGCCGCGTCCGGCAAGCCGCAGCCCGGCGGGTTCCGCCTCGGGCCCACTCCCGGCCTGGCGAAGCTGGAGGGCGTCCAGTCGATGCTGTGGGCGGTCGACCTCATGGAGAAGGGCCTCAACCCGGCCCGCCACATCAAGGGCGGCGACGCCGTCATGGACGAAGGGGAGTAGGCGATGGGGGAGATCGAGGACGCCATCGAGCGGGCCGACCGGGAGGGCTTCACCCGCGAGCCGCCCAAGACGCTCCCGGGCCGCATCAACTACCTGCTCAAGCAGTTGGGGACCGCGAAGGCGGTGGCGGCGGAACTCGGCATCACCGCCGACTCCGTCAACCGCTACCGGCGCGGCGCCCGCAAGAACCCGCCCAAGGACATCGCCTCGAAAATCGACAACGCCGTCCGCTCCCGCTGGCAGCCCCAGGTGCGCAAGCGCCGACACAAGCAGGCCGCCGCCACCGGCATCAAGGTGGAGACCCGGGCCCGCTTCGGCTACCACTCCTCGGAAGGATCGACGGACGACGGCCGCTTCCGCCGCCTCACCGTCAAGCTCCCCGCGACGTACGCACAGCGCCTGTTCGACGCCCGCGAAACTGGGGCCAGCGACCAGGAGATGCGTGGGATCATCGCCGAAGGGTTTAAGGAAGTCTATTTCCAGGACAATGGCGGCCGGGCCATGGGACTGTCGGACGTCGCCATCAACGACATCGATTACCTCGATCTCGAATACTGAATCGGAGCGAATGCATGACCACTGAATTCCCGGCCATCGACCGCGACAAGAGCCACCTGACCGCCGTGGACGAAGAGGCCGTGCGCCTGGCCGACGTCCTGGATGCGCACCCGGGCACCGGCGACGTCACCGACGCTGGCGCGGCGGGCGACATCGTCTTCACCGCGGCCGGGGGCACCTGGGTGCTCGACTTCCAGCACGGCCCCGACGGCGAGGTGTTCCAGAACCCGACCAGCAGCCCGGCCCCCGCCGACCGGCCCGCCACCGACGTGCTGCGCGACGTCGTCATCCCCGCGCTCCTGGCCCACCCCGCCTACCGGGCCGCCACCGCCGACGACGACACCCTCACCGTCCACCTGGCCACCGGCCGCCACTACACCCTGACCCTCACCCCCGCCGCCTGACCCCGGTCGGCACACCACGGGTCGGGCCCCGGCATCGCAACTGCCGGGGCCCGACCCTCGTGCCGCCGCTCACCCCGTAGGAGGGATCTGCCCATGACCGCATCCACGGCGATCCGGCGCGCGTACGGTGAGGTGACGACCCGCCGGGAGGACCAGATGAGCGCGCAGCCCGACCACGCACCCGTCACGCCGTACGCCCCCGCGCCCGGGGCGCCGGCCGAACTCCTCGCCCAGCTGCGCGCCGACCAGCGCGCCGCGCAGTGGGTGCCGGCCTTCGAGCGGCAGTGGGCGGCCGCGCTCGAGGAATCACGCCGCACGTTCTCCCTCGCCGCGCTCTACGAGGTCGTCCAGGAGTGGCAGGGCCTCATCGCCTCCGCCCCGGCCGTCGACGCGTTCGTCGCCTCCGGCTACGACGACACCGACTTCATCGACATGGCGGAGCTCCGCGGCAGGCGCCGGTGACCGCACAGCCGTACGCGATCCGCTTCTCCGCCCCGGCCGCCAAGGTCCTCGACGCCCTGCCCGAGCACGCAGAAGACACCGTGTGGGACGTCCTGGACGCCGCCGCGGCCGACCCCTGGGGATTCCGGCAGTTCAACGCCGACGACCCCGAGGGCCAGGACGTGCGCCACGCGTCCGTCGGCCAGCTGTCCCTCACCTACTGGGTGAACAGGCCCCTGCACCGGCTGTCCGTCCTCACCATCACCTGGCTCGGGTAGCCACCCGACGACAACGCCCCGACCCCGGCATCGCAACTGCCGGGGTCGGGGTGCTCCGCATCGTAGCCACGGCCCTATCCACCGGTAGCCACCCTGGTAGATCGCCCGATAACCCGGCAATCCCGAGAGGACCCCTGCGTGCACGCGCCCGGATACGACACCAGCGGCTTACCGGCCTGGAACGCCTCCCAGGCCGCCATAGACGCCTACGGCAGGCACCTGCCGGACATCCGGTTCATCGCCTCCCTGCTGGCCGGCTACCAGTCCGACCGCGAGGCCCTGACCGCACGACTCACCCATGGACAGGACGCCGTCCTCTCCGAGGTGAACCTCCTCGCCATGGAAGCCCGCGACGACCTGCTGGAGGCCGGCGCCGTCCTGGACGCCCTGGCCCTCTCCTGCACACCGGGCCCGTATCTACCGGGCGAGGAACCGTACGACGACGTCCCCGAACCGGTGGACTCCGCGGTGGAGCTACGCACCGACGCGGCCATGCTCGCGGAGCGCCTTGTCGCCCATGACCGCGTCCACGGGGGAGGGAAGACCTCCCGCCCTCCGCAGCCCCGCACCGACGGGGACCGGGACGCCGAACGGGACTCCGCCCGCGCCTACCTGCGCAGGGAGTGGATAGCCACCCGCGAAGTCCGGCTCCGCGGCCGCTGCCTGCCGTAGCCGACACCCACACACCCGACCCCGCCGTGCCCCGCCTTCCCCGGGCTGGGGGCCACGGCCAGGGCCTGCGGCCTGTCGGCGGGCGCCCATAGGGTCGGGCCATGGAGAACCCGACCGGCCACCCGCGCCGTGACCACTTACAGCCCCAACCGAGCGAAGCCGTACGGGAGGAGACGGAGGTCACCTCCCGGCTCGCCACGGACACCGAACTGGAGGCCCTGGGCTACAAGGGCGCCGTCCTCGTCATGCAGATCGTCCGGACCACGTTCCGGGCCGACGGCACACCCATCAGCAAGACCCTGACCATCCAGGGCGGGAGCACAGCCCTCGTGATGCATCAGAACCCCGAGGACGTGGAGGACGACGAGGCGCTCCCGGGCCCCGACGAGCTGGCGGTGCCAGCACCCC
This sequence comes from Streptomyces sp. NPDC058650, assembly GCF_042717315.1. Classification (NCBI taxonomy): domain Bacteria; kingdom Bacillati; phylum Actinomycetota; class Actinomycetes; order Kitasatosporales; family Streptomycetaceae; genus Streptomyces; species Streptomyces sp. NPDC058650. The sequence goes on along the minus strand of NZ_JBHXRL010000031.1, from coordinate 4,724 downwards.
GAAGCCCGGTCCACCGGACTGTGCGGACGTACCTCGTCGGCGTGGAGGACTCCCCGCAGACGAAGATCGGGCGGACCACCGGCACCCTCAAGTCCCGGATGGCGCAGCTCCAGACCAGCCACCACGCCAGGCTCCTTCCGCTCCTGGACGTGGAGGGCGACTACGAAGGCGCGCTGCACGAGCGGTTCGCGGACTACCGGGTGCGGGGGGAGTGGTTCGACCTGACGGCCCTTGGAGATCCCGCCAGGGTCGTCATGGACGCCTTGGCCGAGCTGGGACTGGATATCCGGACCAGCCACCGGGAAGAGCAGAGCGTAGCCCGCGCGACCGACCCGACAGGCGGCTGACGCCCGGAGCAACAGAGCCGCCGGGCTAGGCAGTCCCGCCGCCCGAGTGGCCGTATCCACCGGTAGCCACCCGGGCGGCAACGCGTATCCACCCATATCCACCGCGCCCAGGCCCGGTCCTGGCAAACCCCGGCAAGTTTCTGGCGCCCGCGCCGCGCCGCCCACCAGGCTGGTCCCCAGACCGGATCACCGGAGAACAGGGGGCGCGGACATGACGACGGTGGACAACGTGGTGGCGGGCGACGACGACGTCCAGGCGGTGCGCCGGTGGGTGCGGCTCTCGTGCACTGAGCCGGGCACCCATCTGCCCGCGCTGGCCGAGATCGCCGGGGATCTCCGGCTGTCGACGGACACGGTCTGCTCCGCGCTGGAGAGGCTCGCCGCCGAAGGGATGGTGACCCTGTTCGAGGGCTACCGGCTCTACAGCGTCGGCACGACGACGCCGACCGAGCGCGCCTACCGGCTGCTGCGCACCGCGATCCACCGCAGTTACGAGCCCGGCGAACGGTTCATGACCCGCAACGACATCGGCCAGCGCTTCGACATCGGTGGCAAGGAGGCCGCGGCCGCCGTACGCCAGCTGATCGCCGAAGGGCTGCTCGTCGGGCCGCGCGGGCAGTACGTCAACGCGTTCAGCCCCGAGCAGCAGCGCCGGCGCGTGAAGCAGCTGCGTGAGCGCGCCAGCCAGCTGCGCCGCGAGGCCCTGGAGCTGATGAGGACGGCGCGGGAGATCGAGCAGGAGCTGCCCACCGGCGGCGATTCCCAGGCGACGTAGCCGCACCCGGCCGCGCCCCGGGCCCGGTGTCACGCACCTGGTGTCACGTCAGCCCCGGCCTGTGAGGTCTATCAGGCTTACAGGCCGTTTGCCCAGGTAGACGGGGTGAGCTGTGAGGGTGTGAGCCTGTGAGGTGGAGCTCGCGCCCGTGCTTCCGCACCCCCTGGTCCCAACAGCCGGCCCGGAGGACGATGGAGTCATGGGCACCCGCGACCAGGACCAGGACAACGTCGTCGAACCCGCGCAGCCGCCGCTCACCGCAGAGCAGGCCCGGGACGTCACGGCTGGGCTGCGCGAGGCGATGGACGACGTCCGGCGCTCCGTCGCGCATCTCGCCGCCCGGGTCCGCGCCGCCCACGTCGCCCGCGTCTGGACGCCACTCGGCTACGGCTCGTGGGAGGCGTACTGCGCCACGGAGTTCGGCATCAGCCGTGCCCAGGCGTACCGGCTGCTCGACGTCGCCCGCGCCCTGGCCGCGATCCACGACGCCGTCGCCGCCGGCCCCGGGACGTCTCGCACGCGAGACAGCGACCTGGCCGCCGCGGCCGCGCTCGACTACGGCCTGTCCCAACGCGCCCTGATCGCCGTCTCCGGCCGTACGGACACCGTCTCGCAGTTGATCACCCACCGACTCGCCGCGCTCGCCCACAGCGGCCTCCAGGCCCTCGATGAGCCCACCGTGCGCGCCGTGGTCCGCCAGGCCGTCCGTGACCTCCGCACCGCCCCGCCCCCGCCGCCCGCCGATCCGCCGGCGGATCCCGCGCTCGCCGAACTCCGCCGCGTCGTCGACGACCTCGCCGCCCACACCCACCAGCTCGGGGAGCTGATGCTCGAAGTCGCCCCCGCGTACCTGTCCGACACCACGGCCGCCGACGTCCTGGCCCCGCTGTGCGAGCAGATCGGCGAGGCCCTCGACAACGGCCTCGCTGCCCGCCGCTACGCGATGTCCGGCGACCGCCGCGCCCTGTACGGCACCGTCCTGTAGCTCACCGATCCCGGCTGCTCCTGTGTGGCACACAGCCTGTTTCCCCAGGTGGGCGAGGCGCGCTGTGAGGGTGTGAGGTGTGAGGCGAGGGCCTGCGGCAACGGGATGCCGCTGCTCCTGGTCGTGCTGCTCGCCGTGGTGTGCAGCGGGTGCTGCTCGATGGGTAGCGGGGGTGGTGGCTGTCGTCCTGGTGGTGGTCGTCGGGGTGCAGCAGGGTGGTGTCGCGGGTGCAGCGCAGCATTTGCCTGGGCCGGGCGGGACAAGGGTGCTGCTCGTGCAGCAGGCCAGAAGATCTATGCAGCGGCTGCATGCAGCACAACGCGGTGCAGCACGGTGCCGGGACCGCGAGCGGGCCGGCCATCGTGCTGCAGCGTTGGCTGCCGGGAACGACGAAGGCGCCCTCCCCGGTGGGGTGGGCGCCGTGGCAGTGGCGGGGCAGGAGTCGCGGTTCATCCAGCCAGTCGCAGGGAGGGCGGTGCGTCGGGCATCGGGGCGTCCTCGCCCCCGTCTGGGTCCGGGTCGAAGTCTGTCCCGATGCGGGCGTCGCGGGCCCGCGGCGGGCGGATGTCGCCGGTCGGGAAGTTCAGCGGCCACACGAACGTGTCGGGGGCCTTGAGGTGGTTGACCATGTGGCTCAGCGACTCGTAGCCGGCGAGCAGCGGGTGGATGAGGACCTCGCCGCGGCGCTGCCGCTCGCTGATGATGCCCTTGTCGCGCAGCTGGCTGATGGCCCGGGAGACCACGGACTGGGTCAGCCCGAGGCGCTCGGCAAGTTCCTGCTGGCGGATCTTGACCAGGCCGCCCGGCTCCTGGCGCGAGGTCAGCACGTCGAAGACGTCGCGGGCCGTCGGGGACAGGCAGGCGTTCGGCAGGACCTCGAAGATCTCCGGGTTGTGGAAACCAGGAATGGAAGCGGAGCTCATCGCGTGGCCTCGTTCCTCACCGTCGGAATGGTGATCTCGTGCTCCACCAGGGTCTTCTTGAGCGACTTCACCAGGCGCAGCTGCTTCTCGCTGCCCCACCGGTAAGCGTAGAGCGGGTTCAGCCGGTACACCCCACGCCGTTCCCGCCACGTGAAATTGTGGTGGCTCAGCTGGCCGACAGCGCGGGAGATCTTCGACTGCGAGCAGCCGTACTTCTTCGCCAGGGCGCCCTGGGTCATCTCCACCAGGCCCTCCTTGTCGTGGTGCGTCTTGAGGTAGTCCAGGACGTTCCGCGACATCGCGCTTAGGTCGAACTTCCACAGGTTGTCCTCGATCACCTGGGACATGCTCAGGTGCCCCTTGCCGTAGAAGACGTACGGCTTGACCGGGTCCTTCGTGATGAAGGCGCCGCCCCGCTTGGCCAGCCTGTCCAGGCTCTTCACCAGCTGCTGGGCCGACTCCATGCCGTTGACGGCATCGGCGGGCGGCGGAGCGGGGGCCAGCCGCGGCGTGGTCGCCGGCGCCTCCGCGCTGCGCCTCAAGGGCTGGGCCACGGGCTCTCCTCCATGATCGTCGGGGCTGCATAACATAGCAGATCTGCGATGTTATGCAGGCGATGTATGCACGCGGCGGGCGTGTCCCTGGACAGGAAGGATCTATGCACCTACGTGAATGCAACTCGCCCCCTCTGGCCGAGATCCATTCACTCAGGCTGCATATATCTCGCGCGTTTTCGCAGGTCAGAGGCTTGCGTCTATCTGATCTTTAGAGGCGCGCCCCCTACGGCCCGCGCTGCGCCCTCCAGCCGCTCCATGCAGCGGCGAGGCGGCGGCCGGGCAACGGGAGGCCGCGGATCCATCCGCCGGCGGCCCGCCTGCTGCTGCGCGTCGGCCCCCGACCGGGGCTGAGGCGGCTTCGCGTGCGGCTCCGTGGGACCGGTGCGGACCGTAGGCCGCAGCAGCGGCTCTGAGTCTCGGGTTGTACCGGCCGTGACGATCAAAAGCACGGAAGCGTGGCCGGTGCCGGTGGCGGGCTCCGCCGCCCGGCCTGGCGGCCGATCGGCTCAGGTACCTCCGCACGTTGAATTCCAGCTCTCGCATATCGGGCTTCCGTTCTGTGGCTGAGGCATTCAAGGCCGCGCAATTCTGAATTCTGCCGGGAGTTTTTGAGCCGGGGCAAGGGTGGCGCGGTCAGGACCCAAACGCTACACAGCTAGGGTCCGTGATGCATCAGCCCCGATGCGTCTTTGCCCTTGCGGGTGATGCATCGCCTGATTCCGTCCCACGGTTGTGGGTTGGCGTGTATGCTGACGGGGTATTGGTGAACGTGAGCGGCTGGTTTCGAGGGTGGGGGAGGGGTCAGGGTGGAGCGCAGCGGAGCCCGTCACTGCGGTGAGGCCGAGCCCGTCACTGCGGTGAGGCCGGCGCCCGATCGGTCCGATGGTCCGTCACTCTCGTTGCGGGGGTGGTGGCTGGGATTCCCAAGCCCTACACAGTGCCGCGCGTGATGCACCTTCCCCCGTAGCCAGCCCCGGTGATCGCGCTTGCGCGGTCGCCTTCAATTCGCGCTTGCGCGAATTGCATTCCGTTAGGAATTCCGCTCGCGGAATTCCATTCCGGCGCTTGCGCCGGAATCCGAATTGCGCTTGCGCAATTCGTGCTCTATGCCCCGGCTTGCCGGGGCATATCCCGCTC
>NZ_JBHXRL010000030.1:0-84582 GCF_042717315.1 Streptomyces sp. NPDC058650 | reverse complement strand
GGTTTGTGGTTTTTTATGTCCGTCGGCGCGGGGTTCGGGGGGGGGGCGCCCCCTCCGCCGGGCGGGGGGGGGGGGGGGGGGCCGGGCGGGGGGGGGGGGCCCCCCCCCCCCGGCCCCCGCCCGGCAGTGGGTCAGGCGCAGGCGCTTCCGTTGACGGCGAAGGCCGTGGGGGAGGGGTGGGTCCCGCTGTACGTCCCCTGGACTCCGAAGCTCGCGGTCGCACCAGGGGCGATCGCCCGGTTCCAGTCGGCGTTACGGGCGCTGACGGCAGTGCCGTTCTGGGTGACGGTGGCGTTCCAGGCGCTCGTGACGCGCTGACCGCCCGGGTAGGTCCAGGTCAGCTGCCATCCGTCCACGGCCGTCTGGCCGGTGTTCCGGACCGTGACGGTCGCGGTGAAGCCGGTGCTCCAGACGTTGCTCACCGCGTACGTCACCGCGCAGGCGGCGGTGGGCGGTTCGCCGGTGGAGCTCCGCTCGGCGGCGTAGGCGGCGAGCCAGGCCAACGGGGCGTTCCAGTTGACGGCCACTTCGTTGGTCGAGTACGAGTCGATGTGGTCGATGTAGCAGGCGGCCGGTGCGCAGCCGGTCAGCTTCTCCTGCGCCACCGGGTCCTGGAGCGCGCTGTTGGGGCCGCCTGCGAGCGATCCCGCCGGCGGGTGGGGCAGCGAGGGGTCCAACTGGTGGGCCCAGAAGCGGTGGTGCTGGTTCTGCGAGGACGCCTCACCGTAGCCCGTCACGTACGACAGGCCGAGGGCGTTGCGGCCGAGCAGGTAGTCCATGGTCTCCAGCGCGCCGGCGCGGTAGCGCCCGTCACCCGTCAGTTCCCCGGCGACGGCCATGACGACCGCGTCGTTGGCGACCTCGCCGTTCGAGCCCCAGAAGTACCCGTCCGCCGGGACGGGCACCGCGTAGCCCTGGGCGGCCATCCTGGACAGGTAGCCGTCCGCGGCCGAGGTCACCGAGCCACGGACCCGGGCCACGTCGGCGGCGGGCAGCCCGGTGGGGACGGTGGCCAGGACGAGCCGGCCGAGCGCGGCCGTGTCCGCCCAGCCGAAGCCGTACGGGCTGAACGCGTCGGCGGAGGTGTGCCAGGACGAGGAGGTCACCGCTTCCCGGTAGGCGCTCTCGCCGGTCGCCGCGTACAGCTCGGCGGCCGCCCAGTAGAACTCGTCGGTGACCCGCGTGTCCCCGTAGGCCCCGCCGCCCGTGCTGTCCGAATCCGGCGCGTACACCGCCGGGTTGGCCTGCGCCGCCGTCCAGGCCCGGCGGGCGGACGACAGGCAGCGGTCGGCGTACGCGGAGTCGTACGGCCGGAAGACCCGGGCGCACTGCGCGGCGGCCGCCGCGAGGTTCAGGGTCGCCGCCGTGGACGGGCGGTGCAGTTCGCGGGGCTGGGCGTCCTGCTCGGGGCGCATCGGCATGCCGGTCCAGGCCGCGTCATGGATCTTGTGGAACGCCATGCCCGCGTACGGTTTGCCCGCGGGCACCTGCATGCGCATCAGGAAGTCGAGCTCCCACCGCGCCTCGTCCAGGACGTCCGGCGTTCCGTTGCCGCGCTCGGGGACGCGCAGGGTCGAGTCACCGAGCGCCGCGTCCTTGCCCGCTCGCTTCGCCCGCTCGAAGGAGTTGACGACCAGCCAGGTCGAGATGCCGCCGTTCACCACATACTTGCCGTGGTCACCCGCGTCGTACCAGCCGCCCCTGACGTCCTGGGTGTAGTCGCACACGGTGGCCTGGCAGGGGACGGAGACGTCGCCCTTGTTGGGCGCGACACCGAGATGTCCGGCCGGGCGCGCGTATGCCGAGCCCACCAGGGAGGCATCGATCGCGATGCCGCTGCGCTGGTGGTGGAAGAACGCCATGGAGTCGGCGCGCAGCGCGTCGTAGAGGTCCGCGCGGATGTCGAACGGCGCGCTGCTACTGCCGTCGACCGCCAGGGAGTATCCCGAGCCCGCGCTCCGGTACGAGGAGAAGTCGGCCACCTGGACCGACTGCCCGGACGGTGTGTCCGCTCCGCGCGGGACGGTCGGTCCGGAGGCGACCACGGTCCCGGACGCGTTCCGCAGCTGCCAGGTGAGCGCCTGCGTCGCCGTGGTAACGACGGTGGCGCGCTTGGGTCCGTCCGGCAGGTAGCCGACCTGGTTGACGCGTACGGCGGTGGTCGCCGCCGCGGCGGACACGCCCGTGGCGGCCGGTGCGGTCATGAGACCCCCGAGGAGGAGGGCGCCCGTCAACAGGGCGGCGGAGAAGCGTACAGGGGGTCGTAACGACGGAGTGGTGCGGGGCATGAGCGGCTCCTGTGTGTCGTCTGTGTGGTCGTGGTGATCAGCGGGTGGAGTCGGTCCGGGTGAGCAGGCCCATCCGCCAGGGCGGACGGAGGTAGTCGCCCCCGGAGGAGTGCTGTGCCTTGATCCGGTAGTAGCCGCCGCCGGAGTCGACGCACCGGAACCGCTGGTTGGCGCTGTCGGTGCGGGTCCGCGGCCGCGCCGTGCATGTCAGTCGTCTCTCCTGCTTCGCGGACGGCGACGTATGGGAGCGCTCCCAATTGACGAAATATCGAACATCGGTCGGTAGGTCGGAGATCTGGAGCGCAGATTAGTAACGCCCGCCATCACCGTCAACGGCCTCGACCGCGGCGGCGAGAAGTCGTCCTCCTGGTCGATTCGACGTCGTGTGGCGTCTCGGGGTGGCCGGGTGGCCCCGGCGGCTGACGGGAAATCGGAGGCGCCCGGCCACGAGTGAGTCTCCTCTCGTGGCCGGACGTGGACCGGGGTGGGACGGAGCTCAGCGGTTGAACGTCAGCCGCGGTGCCGCGTTGCGGGCGAGGGTGTGGGCCTGTTCGGGCCACCAGGTGCCGGCGGGCGGGTCGACGATGCCGTACTCGGGATCGATCGTGCCGCCGGTGTTACGCGTGCAGCTGCCGTCGGACTCTCCGGGGATCTTGACCCACAGGTAGGCGTCGACGAGCGGGACGCCGGTGTCGGCGGTGGGACGCGGGCCGAGGCCACGGCCGGGCGCGTTGCACCAGATCTCCGGGTCCCCGGTGTACTTGCCGGGCTCCGGGGCCCAGGCGCCCAGGCCGTTGCGGCTGGTGTCGATGACGAAGTGGTGCAGCTCGTCGTTGGACGGGGTGCCCACGTTCTGGTCGAACCAGGCGTCGGTCCAGCGCCACGTCGTGGGGTCGGCGGAGTCGACGGCGTTGCCGGGGGCCCCGTCGTTGGGCGCGGCGGGCGAGTAGTACTGGGTGGCACACCAGTCGGCGTGGCCGCGTGCGTACTCGGGTCCCTCGGTGGCGAACCACATGCACTTGGCCATCCAGGTGCCGTACCTGGCGTTGTGGTCGGTGGGGTGGGTGTTGGAGACGTTGAGGGCGAAGCCGTCGCTGTACCGGACCCCGGCGTCGAGCAGCCGCTGCGCCATCTCGCCGACGGGCCGCCACAGGACATTGCCCGCGTCCAGGTAGACCGCGGTGCGGGGCTTGGACTTGATGGTCTTGACGGCGTACTCGAGATCGGCGATACGGGTGGCCGTGAGTTCACCGGTCGGGTCCACGGTGGGCCCGCAGTCCCTGGGGAGGAGGGCCAGGCCGTCGGGCTCGACCACGACCACCGCCTTGCTGTCGCCGATCCCGGCGGCGAAGGCGTCGATCCACTGCCGGTAGGCGGCGGAGGACGCGGCTCCGCCGCTGGAGTACTGCGTGCAGTCCCGGCCGGGCACGTTGTAGGCGACCAGGAGGGGGGTCCGGTCGACCGTCCGGGCCTTGCGGACGAGCTTGTTCACCTTCACGCGCACCTCGTCGGGCGTGCCCTCGGTGAACCACTCGGCCTGCGGATGGCTCGCGAGCCTGGCCATGTTCGTGGCGTTCGCGAGGTCGCCGTTCCTGAGGTCGACGAGAGCCTGCTTGGCGGCCTTGCTGTGCGGGTCCACGTAGAACTTCGTGGCCGGGGTGATCGTGTCCGCGGTGGGTGCGGCCTGTGCCTGCCCCTGTGTCGCTGCGAGGGCGGCACAGGCCGCGAGTGCCGCTATGGCGGCGGTCGCGCGGCGCCGTAGGCTGCGTGGCTTCATGAATGCTCCTGGTCGAAGGACGGATGAGGGGTGGAGCGTCCGCCGCGAAGGCCGGGCCGCCGGCTGTGCGTGCGGAGGGCGGGCCGTGACCGGCCCGGCCGAGACGCCGCGGACTGTCCTTGTGGCCCGGTCGCGGGACGGGGAGGGAGCGGGCCACAGGAGTCGGGGGTCAGTAGCCGTAGATCATCTTGTAGGCGACCTCGGGGAGGAACTGTCCGGCCGAGGAGCCGGCTCCGACGCCGCAGTTGCCGTCGGACTCGCCCGGGGCCTTGATCCACAGGAGCATTTCGGCGCCGCCCCCCAGCCGGCTGGGGGTGCCGATGCGGCGGCCCGCCGCGTTGCACCACTCGCCGTTGGCGCCGTTGCCGTTGCGGCTGGTGTCGACGACGAACGGCTTGGTGTAGCCGTAGCGGGCGCCCAGTTCGCTGTTGACGGCGTTGCCGTAGGCGGTGTTCTGGGCGGTGGTGTAGTAGTTGGAGATGTTGAGGGAGAAGCCGTGCGCCTGCCGGAGGCCGGCTTCATGGAGGCGCTGGGCCATCGTCGCCGGGCTCACCCAGCCGGGGTTACCGGCGTCGAGGTAGACCCAGGTGTTCGGCGCCTGGCGGTTGAACTCGGCGAGGGCTCCACTGATCATGCCTTGGCGTTCGCGGATCTGGGTCTGGTTCATGCAGCCGTAGTCCGCGATGGAGTCCGGTTCGAGCACGACGACGGCCGGGCGGTCGGCGATCCCGCCGGCGAACTGCGCGATCCAGCTCGCGTAGGCGGACGGTGAGGCGGCTCCGCCTCCGGAATGCCCGCCGCAGTAGTCGCGGTGGTAGATGTTGTAGGCGACGAGGACGGGCAGCTTGTCCCCGTGGTCCGCCGCCCCCACGTACGCACCCGTGGCGGTGCCGATGGTGCCGCTCCAGGAGCCGAACCAGCGGGCCATCGGAGTGTTGGCCAGGGACGCGTTGATCGCGGACGCCCGGCCGTCACCGGCGTTGGCGGCGGCCCACTGCTTCGCGCTGGAGTTCGGGTCCACGTAGAACCCGCTGGTCATGGTGGTCGGGTCGGCCGCGTGTGCGGACGGCGCGACGGCGAGTGCCAACGGCAGGGCGAAGAGGGCTGCTGCGAGGGCGCGGAATCTGCGGCGCATGACTGTACCTCGGTTTCCTGGCGGCGGATGCGCCGCACGCTCTCGTCCTGAGCAAGCGGCGCACTGAGGAAGTGCGGTGGTACGACGTCCCCGTGGTGCCGGTGACTCTCCGGCGGGGGCGACAGCATCCGTCGGCCGTACGGAGATTCGTGGAAGCGCTCCCACTGGAAGCGGTCCCAACCGCCACTCCGCATGCCTCGGGTTGTGGGCGGTATCGTGTGACGCCCCGTTCGGCCTGTCAAGTACCACCGTTTAACCCACACTTCACAGGACGGCAGGAAGGGTTTACAGTCCTGGAACTGGAAGCGCTCCCAGTCTTCCGGTCTTTGAGGGTCTTTGAGGCTCCCACCTGTTGACCTTCGCCTGACGGGCCGGGCGGGGCGGGGTGGACAAGGCTCGGGGGCGCGACCGTCAGGCCGTGAGAGAAAGAGGCAGGTTCATGGCGGAAGGTGTGCCACGCCGGCAGTCGACACTCGACGAGGTGGCCGAGCTGGCCGGTGTCTCGCGGTCGGTGGCGTCCCGTGTGCTCAACAACGCCCCGCACGTCAGCCGCGCCAAACGCGAGGCGGTCGAACGGGCCGTCCATCAGCTCGACTACGTACCGAATTCGACCGCCCGCGCGCTGGCGACCCGTCAGACCGGGGCGGCCGCCCTGGTCGTCTCGGGCGAGGATCCGTCGATCTTCGCGGATCCGTTCTTCGCCCAGGTGATCGTGGGGGCCTCGGCCGCCCTGGAGGACGCCGATCTGCACCTGATGCTGTGCCTGGCCGCCTCCGACCGGGGCCGCAAGCGAGTGGAGCAGCTCCTTCGGGCCAAGGGTGCCGACGGCGTGATGCTGATGGCGCTGCGCGAGGACGATCCGCTGGCCCGCATGGCCGAAGAGGCGGAGATGCCCGTCGTGTTCGGCGGGCGCCCGGTCGGTGTGGACCCTCGGTGGTACGTGGACGTCGACAACGTCGGGGGAGCGCGCCAGGCGACCGAGTACTTGATATCGTCCGGCCGGACTCGTGTGGCCACGATCTCCGGGCGTCTGGACACCGAGGTCGGGCGAGCCCGGTACCGCGGCTACCGGGATGCCATGCTGGCGGCGGGCCTCGATCCGTATCCGCCGGAGGCCGGGGACTTCACCGAGTCCACCGGAGCCGCCGCCATGGCCGCGTTGCTGACGAACCATCCCGACCTGGACGGGGTGTTCGCCGCCAACGACAATATGGGGGCCGGGGCGCTGCGCGCGCTGCGCGAGGCCGGCCGGCCGGTCCCCGGTGACGTCGCCGTGATCGGCTTCGACGACCTGGCCGTGGCCCAGATCGCCGATCCGCCGCTGACCACGGTTCACCAGCCCATACAGGGTCTCGGCCGGGAGATGGCGCGCATGCTCGTCGCGCTCATCAACGGACAGGATCCCACCCCGCTGATTCTCCCCACGCGTCTGGTCACCCGCGCCAGCGCCTGACGGGACACCCCTGCGGGCACCCCCGCGGGCAGTGCCCCAGCCTCCCGGCCTTCACCCTTGACAGGGCCGTCAAAGGGACGGCAGGGTTCCGCTACCAGCTTTTGGGAGCGCTCCCAATCCGGGAAGAAGCCCCAGGACCTGTTCTCACCCCGGCCCTTGTAGGCCACCCCCCGCGCCGACCGCCGACGAGGCGAGGCTCTGCCCGGCGTACCCCTCAACCCCTTTGACGCATCGAGGAGATGCCATGCCCTGCTCGTCCGTGCCGCGCGTCCGCACCCGCTCCGCCGTACTCGTCTCCGCAGCGGTGGCCTTCGCGCTCGCCCTCACCGGCTGCTCGTCCTCCGACAACGGCTCCGCCTCCGCCGACGGGAAGATCACCCTGACCGTCGGCACCTTCGGGACCTTCGGGTACAAGGAGGCGGGTCTGTACGACGCCTACATGAAGCAGCACCCCGGGATCACCATCAAGGAGAACCCGACGACCGTCGAGGGCAACTACTGGACCGCCCTGCAGACCCGGCTGTCCGGCGGCGGCCTCGACGACGTCCAGGCCCTCGAAGTCGGCCGGATATCCCTGGCCACCTCCGAGGACCTCGCCGACGCCTTCGCCGACCTGTCCGACGCCCCCGGCGTCGACAAGAAGGACTACCTGCCCTGGAAGTGGGACCAGGCCACCACCGCCGACGGCAAGACGATCGGCCTCGGCACCGACGTCGGCCCGATGGCCATCTGCTACCGCCAGGACCTGTTCAAGGCCGCGGGCCTGCCCTCCGACCCCGGGTCGGTCGGCAAGCTGTGGGCGGGGGACTGGGCGAAGTTCGTCGAGGTGGGCAAGCAGTACCAGGCCAAGGCGCCCCGGGGCACCGCCTTCATGGACAGCGCCAGCGGACTGTTCAACGCCGTCGTCTCCAGCAGCCCCGTCCAGTACTACAAGGACGGCAAGCTCGCCTACAAGGACTCGCCCAGCGTCAGGACCGCCTGGGACCTGGCCGTCAAGGCCGTCCAGGGCAAGACCAGCCAGGGCCTGAAGATGTTCGACACCCCCTGGCAGACCGCGTTCTCCAAGTCCACCTTCGCCACCACCGTCTGCCCCTCCTGGCAGCAGGCCAACATCCAGCAGTTCTCCGGCCCCGGCAACAAGGGCAAGTGGAACATCGCCCAGCCCCCGGCCGCCGGCAACTGGGGCGGCTCCTTCCTGGCCGTGCCCGCCTCCGGCAAGCACGTCGACGAGGCCAAGAAGCTCGTGGCCTGGCTCACCGCGCCCGAACAGCAGGCGAAGGTCTTCCAGAAGGTCGGCAACATCCCCGCCAACCAGGCCGCCTACGACCTGCCGGGCGTCGTCGACTACAAGAACCCCTACATCGGCCCCGGCGCCACCACCGGCCTGATCTTCTCCACCGCAGCCAAGGCCATCAAGCCCGCCGAGACCGGCCCGCGCGCGGGTGACCTGACCGGGGCGTTCGGCACCGGCGTCCTGCTCATGGAGCAGAACGGCAAGACCCCCGAAGAGGCCTGGAACGCCACCGTCCGCCAGATCGACAGCACCATCCAGTAACCCTTCCCCCGCCTCTCCCCGGCCGCCGTCGCGGGGGAAGGGAGCGGCCGGTCACCGGGGAGCCGGCCGCCCCTTTCCCCGTACCGACGCGACCAGCCGTGACCACCGAAGGAACCCGCCCGTGGCCTCCACGACCGCCCCCAGCCGCAACGGCCCCGCAGGCCGGCAGAACACCCAGCCGCCCCCGGCCCGCCCCGCCGGTCCAACGGCCTGGCGCAGCCGCCTGCACCGCTGGGACACCAAAGGCACGCCGTACGCCCTCGTCGCGCCGTTCTTCCTCGTCTTCGCCGCCTTCGGCCTCTTCCCGCTGCTCTACACCGGCTGGCTCTCCTTCCACCGGGTGAGCCTCTACAACGTCGACCGCGCCGAATGGGTCGGCCTGCAGAACTACACGGACCTGTTCACCGGCCAGGTCAGCCACTACTTCTGGAACGCCCTGCTCAACACCTTCACCCTGGGGGTGCTGTCCACCGTCCCCCAACTGCTGATGGCGCTGGGCCTCGCCCACCTGCTCAACTACCGGCTCCGCGCCCGCGGATTCCTGCGCACGGCGCTCCTCGCCCCGTACGCGACGTCCGTAGCCGCCGCCACCCTCGTCTTCGCCCTGATCTTCAGCCCCGAGGGCGGCATGGCCAACTGGCTCCTCGGCCTGTTCGGCGCCGGGCCCGTGCACTGGGAGGCCGGCCGCTGGAGTTCGCAGTTCGCGATCTCCGTGATCGTCACCTGGCGCTGGACCGGCTACAACGCCCTGATCTTCCTCGCGGCCATGCAGGCCGTCCCGCGCGAACTGTACGAGGCCGCCGCCCTGGACGGCGCCAACCGCTGGCAGCAGTTCCTGCATGTCACGATCCCCGCCCTGCGCCCCACGATCCTCTTCACGGTGATCGTCTCGACCATCGGCGCCACCCAGCTCTTCGGCGAGCCCTACCTGTTCGGCGGCCAGAGCGGCCACCAGGGCGGCACGGACCACCAGTACGAGACCCTCGGGATCCTCATGTACGACCAGGGGTTCCACTCCAGCATGCTCGGGCGCGCCAGCGCGGTCGCCTGGATCATGTTCGGCCTGCTGCTGCTCATCGGGCTCGTCAACGCGCTGATCACCCGCCGCCTGCGCGCCTCCCAGTGACGTGGAGTACGACATGACCACCACCACATCCGTCCCCGACCGCCGTCACCACGCGGCGGCACGACGGTCCGCCCGCGCCGGCAGGGCCGGCGGCCAGCACCGGGCCGGGCGGCTCGCCCACATCGTCCTGGGCCTCGCGGCCCTGGCGTCGCTGTTCCCGCTGTACTGGACGCTGGTCGCGGCGTCCACCGACAGCCACGCGGTCGTTTCCAGCCCGCCGCCGATGCTCCCCGGTGGCAACCTGTTCAAGAACCTCACCTATGTGTGGCACAACGCCGGCGGGCGCGGCATGGGCGTCGCCCTGCTCAACTCCACGCTCGTCGCCGGGGCCGTCACCGCCAGTACGGTGACCTTCTCCGTCCTCGCGGGTTTCGCCTTCGCCAAACTCCGCTTCCGCGGTATGAAGGTCCTGCTCGGCCTGGTCCTGTCCACTCTCGCCGTGCCCGCACAGCTCAGCGTCGTACCCCTGTTCATCCTCACCAAGAACCTGGGGCTGAGCAATCACCTCGGGGCGCTGATCCTGCCCGTGCTCGTCACCGCCTTCGGCGTCTTCTTCATGCGCCAGTTCCTCTCCCAGGCACTGCCCACCGAACTCCTGGAGGCCGCCCGCGTCGACGGTGCCAACTCCCTGCGCGTCATCTGGCACGTCGTCTTCCCCGTCGCCCGACCGGCGATGGCGGTCCTGGGCATGCTGACCTTCGTCCAGTCCTGGAACGACTTCCTGTGGCCGATCATCGTCATGAACGGCTCCACCAATCCGACGGTCCAGGTCGCTCTCGCCGGACTGGGCACCGGCTGGTCCACCGACTGGTCCGTCATCACCGCCGGAGCACTCATAGGCACCCTGCCCCTCCTCCTCGTCTTCGCCCTCTTCGGACGTCACGTCGTCGGCGGTATCACCCAGGGCGCCGTCAAGGGCTGACCTTCTCGTTCCCCCTTCGTCCCACCCCCTCTGCCGAAGGAGTACTTCGCCATGCCCGCAACCCCCGCCACAGCCAACGCCCCCGCCACAGCCACCGCCACCGCCCCTGCCTCCGCAGCCGTCGACCGACTGCACTTCCCGCCCGGCTTCCTGTGGGGCGCGGCCACCGCCGCCTACCAGATCGAGGGCGCCGCCGCCGAGGACGGCCGCACCCCCTCCATCTGGGACACCTTCGCCCACACCCCCGGCAAGGTCGCGAACGGCGACACCGGCGACATCGCATGCGACCACTACCGCCGCTACCGCACCGACGTCACCCTGATGTCCCACCTCGGCCTCCAGGCCTACCGCTTCTCCCTGTCCTGGCCCCGCATCCAGCCCGGCGGCCGGGGCCCCGCCAACCCCGCCGGCCTCGACTTCTACCGCCGGCTCGTCGACGAACTCCTCGACGCCGGCATCCAGCCCGTCGCCACCCTGTACCACTGGGACCTTCCTCAGGAGCTGGAGACCGGTCGGACGAGCGGCTCCGCCGCGGGCGGCGGCTGGACCGAGCGCGAGACCGCCGAACGCTTCGGCGAGTACGCGGCCCTGGCCGCCGACGCCCTCGGCGACCGGGTCGCGCTGTGGACCACCCTCAACGAACCCTGGTGTTCGGCCTTCCTCGGCTACGGCTCCGGCGTCCACGCCCCCGGCCGCACCGACCCCGCCCTCGCCCTCCGCGCAGCCCACCACCTCAACCTCGCCCACGGCCGCGCCACCGCCGCCCTGCGTGCGACACTGCCCGCCCACGCCCAGATCGCGGTCTCCCTCAACCTGCACCAGGTCCGGCCGCTCACCACCGACCCCGCCGACCTCGACGCGGCCCGCCGCATCGACGCCGTCGGCAACCGGATCTTCACCGGCCCGATGCTCTCCGGCGGCTACCCCGCCGACCTCCTCGCCGACACCGAGCACGTCGTCGACTGGAACGCCCTGATCGGGCCGGGAGACGAGGCCGCCATCGGCGCTCCCATCGACCTCCTCGGCATCAACTACTACACCCCGGCCGTCGTCTCCGCCCCCACCCCGGGAGCGGCCGCGGTCAACCACGCCCACGGCGAGAGCGGCCACTCCCCGTGGCCCGGCTCCGAGGACGTCAACTTCCACCTCCCGCCCGGCGACACCACCGACATGGGCTGGACCATCGACCCGACCGGCCTGTACGACCTCCTGACGGCCACCTCCCAGGCCCATCCCGGCCTGCCCCTGGCCGTCACCGAGAACGGCGGAGCCTTCCCCGACATCCCCACCTCCGACGGTCAGATCCGCGACCACGACCGGATCGACTACCTCCACCGGCACCTCGCCGCCGTCCACCAGGCCATCGCCGACGGAGCCGACGTACGCGGCTACTTCCTCTGGTCTCTCCTCGACAACTTCGAGTGGGCCTACGGATACGACAAGCGCTTCGGAGCCGTCCACGTCGACTACGCCACGCAGCTGCGCACTCCGAAGGCCAGTGCCCGCTGGTACGCCCGGGCCATCGGCGCGAACGCGATCCCGGGCCTCTGAGCCGGCGGGAGACCGGGTCGTAGGCCGAAGCGACCGGGGACGGGGGCTCCGCGCTGACGCTCGGGTTCAGGCCGGGTACGGCAGGTCGGCCTCCCGGGTGCCGGCGGGCCAGGTGTGCAGGGTCGCGTCCGGGCCGCCGACGCGCAGCTGCCACGGGTGCGGGCTGTCCGTGGTCACGTGCAGGCGGTCGCCCCGGCGGCGCACGTGGAAGCGGGCCGTCTCACCGGGGCCGTCGGTGTCCGGGATCACCACGGTGCGCTCGGCGCCGTCGGCCACGGTGTGCACCCGCAGTTCGACGCCTTCCACCCAGGCGGAGACCGGGTGCTGGTCGTCGGCGGCCAGCGCGATGACCGAGTCCGGGCGGGCCAGCAGCGGCAGGGTGTGAAAGCCGTGCTGCTCACGCGCCCAGCGGGGACCGGTGACCCGAGCGCCCGTCAGCACATTGGTCCACGTGCCTTCCGGTACGTAGTACTCGACTGTGCCGTCGTCGGTGAAGACCGGGGCGACGAGCAGGTCGTCGCCGAGCATGTACTGCCGGTCGAGGGTGGCGGCGGCCGGGTCGTCGGGGAACTCCAGCACCATGGCGCGCATCACCGGGACACCCGTGGTGTGCGCCTGCTGCGCGGCGCGCTGGAGGTACGGGGCGAGGCGGTGCTTGAGCAGGGTGAACTCGCGGGTGACGTCGACGGCCTCCTCGCCGTAGTCCCACGGCACGCGGTACGACTTGCTGCCGTGCAGGCGGCTGTGCGAGGAGAGCAGCCCGAACTGCACCCAGCGCTTGAACACGGCCGGGGTCGGGGTGCCCTCGAAGCCGCCGATGTCATGGCTCCAGAATCCGAAGCCGGACAGGCCCAGGGAGAGTCCGCCGCGCAGCGACTCGGCCATGGCGTTGAAGTGGGACTCGCAGTCGCCGCCCCAGTGGACCGGGTACTGCTGGCCGCCCGCCGTGGCGGAGCGGGCGAACAGCAGCGCCTCGCCCTCGCCTCGCTCGGCGCGCAGCAGGTCGAACACGGCCTGGTTGTAGAGGTGGGTGTAGTAGTTGTGCATCCGCTCGGGGTCGGAGCCGTCGTGCCAGACGACGTCGGTGGGGACGCGCTCGCCGAAGTCGGTCTTGAAGCAGTCCACGCCCTGGTCGAGCAGCGTCTTCAGTTTGCCGGTGTACCAGTCGCGCGCAGCCGGGTCGGTGAAGTCGACCAGGGCCATGCCGGGCTGCCACAGGTCCCACTGCCACACGCTGCCGTCCGGGCGCCGCACCAGGTGGCCCTCCCGCACGCCCTCCTCGAACATGGCCGACTTCTGCGCGATGTACGGGTTGATCCAGGCGGAGATCCGCAGCCCCTGCTGCTTCAGCCTGCTCAGCATGCCGGCCGGGTCGGGGAAGGTGTCGGAGTCCCACGCGAAGTCGCACCACTGGTAGCCGCGCATCCAGAAGCAGTCGAAGTGGAAGACGCTCAGCGGGATGCCGCGCTCGGCCATGCCGTCGATGAAGCGGCTGACGGTGGCCTCGTCGTAGTCGGTGGTGAAGGAGGTGGTCAACCACAGGCCGAGCGCCCAGGCCGGGGGCAGGGCGGGGCGGCCGGTGAGCGCGGTGTACCGCTGGAGGATCTGCTTCGGGGTCGGGCCGTGGACGACGAAGAACTCCAGCGACTGGTCCTCGACGCTGAACTGGACCTGGCCGACCGACTCGGAGCCGACCTCGTAACTGACCTTGCCCGGGTGGTTGACGAAGACGCCGTATCCGCGGTTGGTCAGGTGGAAGGGGATGTTTTTGTACGCCTGCTCGCTGCTGGTGCCGCCGTCGGCCTGCCAGATGTCCACCACCTGCCCGTTCTTGACGAACGGGGTGAACCGTTCCCCCAGCCCGTACACCGACTCGCCGACGCCCAGGGAGAGTTGTCCGAGCATGAAGTGCCGGCCGTCGGCGTCGGTGACGAAGCCGGTGCCGCGCTCGCCCACGGAGGTCAGCACCCGCCCGCCGGCGGTGAACTCCAGGTGCCATGGCTGGGAGGTGTCCACCCGCAGCGTCAGCTCACCCGCGCTGAGCTCGACCACCGCGCCGTCCCGGTGCACCTTTCCCCCATCGGGCTGCGCGCCGGGCAGCTCGAACTCCGGCCCCCGCCGTACCGAACCGGCGTGGTGGGTGGCACGTACCCCGATCACGCCCTCGGCCGGTGACCAGCACTCGACCGTCAGCAGTGGGCTGTTGAGCATGCCGCTGCGGCTGCGCACGTGCTTCACCGGCGCGTAGAGGGTCATCCGGTGCTCGTCGGCCTGGACGTCCGCGACCTCGGCGGCGTAGCGCGCGGTGACGCCCGGACGCATCAGCCAGTAGCCGTCGGTGAACTTCATGGGGTGGTTTCCTCCGTCCGCGCTCGGTGCGCGGTGATCAGGCCCCGGTACCAGTGGTAGCTGTCCTTGGGCGTTCGGGTCAGCGTGTCGTAGTCGACGTGGACGAGACCGAAGCGCTGGCCGTAGCCGCGCGCCCACTCGAAGTTGTCCAGCAGCGACCAGGCGTAGTAGCCGCGCACGTCCACCCCGGCGGCGACGGCGGCGGCGACGGCGGCGAGGTGGTCCGCGAGGAAGTCGATCCGTGCGGGGTCGTGGATCCGGCCGTCGGGGCCGACGGTGTCGGCCTCGGCGGAGCCGTTCTCGGTGATCCAGACCGGCGGAAGCCGCGGGTGGCGGGCGTGGAGTCCGCAGAGCAGCTCGGTGAGCGCCTCCGGGACGACGGGCCAGCCCATGGTGGTGTGCCGGGTCCCGTACGGGTCCAGCTCGGTGACGCCGATGTCCACGGCGGTGCGCGTTTCGGGGTCGGCCTCGCGGTGGGGCCCGGCGGCGACCGTCACGGGGCGGTAGAAGTTGACGCCGAGGAAGTCGAGCGGGGCGCCGATCAGTTCCAGGTCGCCGGGCAGCCGCCAGGGACCGGCGGCGAGGCCGCCCCAGGTCTGGTCCTCGTGCGCGGGGTAGCGTCCGGTGAGGAGCGGCTCGGTCCAGACCTCGTTGTGGAGGACCTCGGCCCGGCGCAGGGCGGCCCGGTCCTCGGGGCGGGCGGAGGCGGCGTGGATGCGGTCGAGGTTGAGGGTGATGCCGACCTCGCGGGCGCCTGCGGCGCGCAGCGCGCGTACCGCGAGTCCGTGGGCGACCAGCAGGTGGTGGGCGGCGGCCAGCGCGCCGCGCCCTTCCTCGGCGCCGGGCGCGTGCCGGCCCTCGGCGTAGCCGACGAAGGCGGAGCAGTACGGCTCGTTGAGGGTGATCCAGCGCTCGACCCGGTCCCCGTAGCGCTCGGCCGCGAGGGCCGCGTACCGCGCGAACGCGTCGGCGGTCTCGCGGACGCGCCAGCCGCCGCGGTCCTCCAGGACCTGGGGCAGGTCCCAGTGGTAGAGGGTGACGGCGGGCGCGATCCCGGCGGCCAGGAGTTCGTCGATCAGCCGGTCGTAGAAGTCCAGGCCCTTGGTGTTGACCGGCCCGGTGCCCTGGGGCAGCAGGCGGGGCCAGGCGATCGAGAACCGGTAGCCGTCGACGCCGAGCCCGCGCAGCAGGGCGATGTCCTCGCGGTAGAGGTGGTAGTGGTCGCAGGCGGTGTCGCCGGTGGCGCCGCCGAGCGTGCGGCCAGGGGTGTGGCTGAAGGTGTCCCAGATGGACGGGCCGCGGCCGTCCTGGTCGTGGGCGCCCTCGATCTGGTAGGAGGCGGTCGCGGCTCCGAAGCGGAACCCGGCCGGGAGTTCGGGGAACGGGCGCACGGTGGGGCCGGATGCGTCGACGCCGGGGAGGAAAGCAGAACCCACGGGAGGGACACCTCGATGAGCCGGAGAGATATCGGTTGGTGAAGCGCTTCGACGCTGTCACCGCCTGGGATGTGATGTCAATGCCTGGTGAGAAAGTGGGTTCCATTGCCTGCGGCCTCTTGTTTCGCCGGAAGTTGCTCATTAACTTGCTCGGCGAGTGAAGCGCTTCGACGATGTTGGCTTCGAGGGGGCGAATCCCATGACTGATCTGCCCGCGCGCGTGCTGTTCGGCGCCGCCTACTATCACGAGTACCAGCCGTACGAGCGGCTCAAGACCGACCTCGATCTCATGGCGGAGGCGAAGTTCACCGTCATCCGCGTCGGTGAGTCGGTCTGGTCCACCTGGGAACCGGAGAACGGCCGGTTCGAGCTCGACTGGATGCAACCCGTCCTCGACGGCGCCCACGAGCGTGGCATCTCCGTCGTGCTCGGAACTCCCACCTACGCCGTGCCGCCGTGGCTGGCCCGGCAGTACCCGGAGATCGCCGCCGAGGACGCCACCGGGCGCCCCGCCGCGTGGGGTGGCCGGCAGGAGGTCGACATCACGCACCCGGCCTTCCGCTTCCACGCGGAGCGGGTGATCCGCGCGATCACGGCCCGTTACGCCGACCATCCCGCGGTCATCGGATTCCAGGTCGACAACGAGCCGGGCCCGCGGCTGCCGCACAACCACGGTGTCTTCCAGCGGTTCGTGGACGACCTGCGGCAGCGGTACGGCGATGTGGAGACCCTCAACCGCGAGTGGGGGCTGGTGTACTGGTCGCACCGACTGTCCACCTGGGCCGACCTGTGGAAGCCGGAGGGCAACGCACAGCCGCAGTACGACCTGGCCTGGCGGGCGTTCCAGGCCCGGCAGACCACCGAGTTCATCGCCTGGCAGGCCGGCATCGTGCGTGAGTACGCGAGGCCGGGCCAGTTCGTCACCACGTGCCTGGCCCTCTGGTCTCCCGGCCTGGAGGACGACGAACTCACCGACAGCCTGGACGTCACCGCGGGCAACCCGTACTACGACATGCAGGACAGCCTCACCATGCCGGAGCCGCCGCACGAGAAGCTGCCGGGGCAATGGATGGCGTACGGGGCGTGGGCGCTGCACCGGAGCGCCGACAGGATCTACTCCTCGCGCCAGGAACCGTTCCTGATCACGGAGACCAACGCCCAGGCCATCGGCGGAACGTCGGACAACCGGCCCGCCTTCGACGGGCAGTGGCGGCAGGCCGCGTGGGCGCTGGTCGCGCGCGGGGCCCGCATGATCGAGTACTGGCACTGGCACACGCTGCATTTCGGCACCGAGACGTACTGGGGCGGGATCCTCCCGCACAGCGGACGGCCGGGCCGCGTCTACGGTGAACTCGCCCGCCTGGGAGCGGAGTTCGAGCGGGCGGGGGCCCTGGTCGCCGGGATCACGCCGGACGCCGACATCGCGATGGTGTACTCGGCGCCGAGCAAGTGGCTGATGAACACGTACCCGCCGCTCGCGGGTCCCGACGGCGGTCCGGACGAGGGTGCGTACGAGGGCATCTTCGACCCCTTCTACCGGGGCGCGTTCGAGGCGGGACGTCAGGTACGGATCCTGCACGCCCGTCAGTTGCACGATCCGCGTGGCGAACGCCCGGGCCTGGCACCGGAGTCGGCGGCCGAGCTGCACCCTGTGCTCATCGCTCCCGCGCTGTACGTGGCGGACGACGGGATCCTCGACTGGCTCGGCGCCTACGCTGAGGCGGGCGGCCACCTCGTCCTCGGTCCCCGCACCGGCTACGGCGACCACGAGGCGCGGGCTCGCCACGAGGTGACACCGGCGCGACTGGTTCGGGCCGCCGGTGTCCGGTACGAGGAGTTCAGCAACCTGCACGCCGACCTGCCGCTGCGCGCCGCGCCGGACAGCCCGCTCCGGCTGCCGGACGACGCGGTGGCCACCCGTTGGGTGGAAGGCCTGGCGGTCGAGGACGCCGACGTCCTGGCCGAGTACGACCACCCGCACTTCGGGCGCTGGCCCGCCGTCACCACCCGCCGCCACGGCGCGGGCCGCGTCACGTGCGTGGGAACCGTGCCCGGCCGCGATCTGGCCCGCGCGCTCGCCGCGTGGCTCGCGCCCTGCCCGCGCAGCGGCTGGCAGGGCCTGCCGGACTCGGTCACCGTCGCCACCGGCACCGCCCCCGACGGCCGGCGCGTCCATGTCGTCCACAACTGGAGCTGGCAGCCGGCCACGGCCCAAGCCCCGGTGGACCTGACCGACGCCCTGGACGGCAGCGCGGTCCCGGCCGGTACGCCCGTGCCCCTCGGTTGCTGGGACGTCCGCGTCCTCGCCACCGCACCGGCATCTGCCGCGGAGGACCGGTGACATCCGCCACCGAGGACCTGCTGGTCCCACCGCATCTGGGACCGGTCGGCCCCGTGGACCCCGGACGGTAGCCGCGCCCGAACGGTCCGGGCCTCCTCGTTACGGCCCCACAGCGGGTGGCGCAGCAGGTTCACGGTCGGGGCCCAGACGGTTGAGGACCACGCGGTCGTCGCGGGTGCGCATCGCCCGGACCTCCTTGGACACCGCCTCGCCGACCCGTCGGACGAGATCCGTGTTCCAGGTCGCGCCCAGGCCCACCGCCTGTGGGAAGACGGTGGCCGGACCCATCCAGGCCGCGCCGTGCAGGGCCTCCTGGCCGGTGCGGAACGCGGCGATGCCGAGCTGTTCCACGGCGGGCGCGGACTGGTGCAGGAATCCGATGTTCTCGTCGAGGGTGAGCCGCGACAGAAGGTTCAAGAAGGGCATGCTCACCGGAGCCATCAAGGGCTGAAGCCCTTGGTCCGCGCCCCGCCACGGTGCATTCCGTCGTTCCGTCGTATGCCGTCCGCGGCTCCGTCCGGCTGGTCGCGCCGCGCCCGCGCCGCGGAGCCGCGGGTCGAGGCGGTCCCGCGGCCCTGATCCCCGCTCGACTTCCCCTTCGTGAAGACCGAGGTATGTCATGAGCACGTCTCACCTGAGCAGGCGCTCCGTTCCCGCCGGTTCCGCTGCCGCCGCAGCGGTCGTCTGCCCCGTGCCCCGCGGTAGGCCCACCTCACCACCGACCTCGCCCACCCGCCCTGCCGCCCGCTCTCCCGGCGGGCCGGCTGACGGGCGCGCGCACGCGGTTCGGCGCCGAGGTCGAACTGACCTGGACGCCCGACGGGGCGAGGGCGGTCCTGAAGCCGCCCCGCACCGTCCGTATCGAAGTCAGGACTTCCTCCGGCGACGCGGAGCCGATCGATCTCGTCGCCGGAGAGGGCCACGTCCTCAGCCTAGGGGCGTGGTAGTACCCCCACAAAACCCCCACCCGTGGAAGGGACACCATGGTCAAGAGCGCGATACGCAAGGTCACCATGGCGGTGCTGGCGCCGGCGATGGCTCTCGGTGCCACCGTCGGCCTCGCCTCCGCCCCCGCTTCGGCAGCAGTCTGGAACTCCTGCGACCAGTGGGGCAACACCAGCCTGGACGGCTACAAGCTCTACAACAACATCTGGGGTTCCGGCGCCGGCAGCCAGTGCGTCTGGGCCAACTCCGGGACCAGCTGGGGTGTCTGGGCCGACCACCCCAACACCGGCGGCATCAAGTCCTACCCCAACTCGACGAAGACGATCAACAAGACGATCGACTCGCTCGGCTGGCTCACCAGCAACTACAACGTCAGCGTCCCGTCGTCCGGCGCGTACAACACGTCGTACGACATCTGGGACACCGACCACCAGTACGAGATCATGCTCTGGGTCAACGACAACGGAGCCGTCGGTCCGATCGGCACCTGGCAGGCCGGCGTCACGCTCGGCGGCCACAACTGGAACGTCTACAAGGGCACCAACGGGTCGAACCAGGTGTTCTCGTTCCTGCGGACGTCCGACTCCCGCTCCGGCACCGTGGACATCAAGCCGATCCTCCACTGGATCGCCTACACCAAGGGCTGGATGCCCGGCAACGAGACCATCGGCGACGTGCAGTTCGGCTATGAGATCACCTCGTCGTCCGGCGGGCTCAACTTCACCACCAACAACCTGACCGTCAGCGGCGGCTGACCCGACATCAGGGCCGAGGCCGGTCCGCGCCCTTCCTCGGGCGCGGTCGGCCTCGGCCCACAGGTGATTCCCCAGGACCGCGCCGGCCGCCGGCAAGGCGGCTCGGGCGGGCTCGGCGGTGGTGGACAGGAGGTCTGGAGGTCAGGAGGCGACGGAGGGCGCCGGCCCCGTACTCGTCCGTACCGTCAACTCGGGTGCGATGAGCAGGACGTCGTCGGCGCCGAGGCCGTCGAGCTTGGCGACCAGACGCTCCACCGCGTGCCGGCCCAGCTCCGGGGCGGGGATGGAGACCGACGTCAGCCGCACCGAGGCCTGGACGGCCACCTGGTCAGGGCAGACCGCGACCACCGACACGTCCTCGGGCACGGCGCTGCCCTGCTGGCGCAGCAGGGCGAGCAGCGGCTCGACCGCCTGCTCGTTCTGCACGACGAACCCGGAGGTGTTCGGGCGCTCGTCGAGGATGCGGCCGAGGGTGGCGGCGGTCGCGTCGTAGCCGCCCTCGCACGGCCGGTGCAACACCCTGATGCCCAACTCCCGTGCGCGCGAGCGGAGTCCGTCGAGGGTGCGCTCGGCGAAGCCGGTGTGCCGCTCGTAGACCGCGGGGGCCTCGCCGATGACGGCGATGTCGCGATGGCCGAGCATCGCCAGATGATCGACGCACAACGCGCCCGCCGCCTTGAAGTCGAGGTCGACGCAGGTCAGTCCTGAGGTGTCGGCGGGCAGTCCGATCAGCACCGACGGCTGGTCCGTGCCCCGCAGCAACGGAAGCCGCCCGTCGTCCAGTTCGACGTCCATCAGGATCATCGCGTCGGCGAGCCCGCTGCCGGTGACGCGCCGGACGGCGTCGGGACCCTCCTCGCCGGTGAGCAGCAGCACGTCGTACCCGTGCGTCCGGGCCGTCGTGGCGACCGCGATGGCGATCTCCATCATCACCGGCACGTACATGTCGGTGCGCAGCGGAACCATCAGCGCGATGATGTTCGACCTGCTGCTGGCCAGGGCCCGCGCGCCCGCGTTCGGGTGGTATCCCAGCTCGTGGATGCTCTGCTCGACCCGCAGCCGGGTGGTCGTGGAGATGGGCCGCTTGCCGCTGAGGACATAGCTCACCGTGCTCGCCGAGACTCCGGCGTGCTGGGCGACCTCGGCGAGGGTGACCATCTGGCTCTCCCGGCTGTGTGAAGCGCTTCGACAGCGCACGTACCTATCACCTTACCAGTGAAGTGTGCGCAGACCCTAGCGTCAGGATGCACAGGTTCTGCTGTTTGTCGAAGCGCTTCGACAGCTGCCCCTGGTCGCCCGGAAGGGGGCAACCAGGGCGTGGGCTGGCGGTCAGGACCCCTGGACGGCCGTACCGGTGACCGAGCCTCCGGACTTCGTGACCTCGTACGTCAGTTCGGCGCCGCTGTAGAAGTGGAAGACCAGCGTCGCCGGTTCCCCGTCGCGGAGCGAGGCGAGGAACCCGGGGGTCAGGATGATCGTGCCGTTCGGGTAGTCGGGCGAGAACGCCTTGTTGAACTCCTGGAACGGCGTCCAGTCGGTCGGGCCGGCGTTGGTGCCGTCGGCGTACGTGGCGTGCATGGTCGCCAGGTCGTTACCCCGGTACTGGGTGGGAACGGTGAACGAGGCGGTGGTGCCGGTGGCGTCCGACAGCACCGGAACGTCGTTGGTGACGATGTCGATGTTCCAGGGCAGCCCGCTGGTGAACCGTGCCTGGAGCGTCGAGTTGACGCCATAGGCGCGGTTGCCGACCAGGCGGGTCAGCGCCTTGGCGGTGAAGGTCAGCTGGTTGCCGGAGACGGTGTAGTCCCGACCCGCGACCAGCCTGGTGCCGCCCTGCCACACCCCTCGGAAGGAGGTGCCGTTGAGGTTCAGGGTGAGCGACTCGGCGGTGACCGGGCTGGACTTCGGCACGAAGACCTTGTCGAAGGAGGCCGCGCCGGAGCGGGTGGTCCAGCTCGACTTGATCACGGCGAACAGGGCGGGGTCACGCCACTTGAGGGTGTCGCGGTTCAGGTACGAGAACGGGTCCCACAGGGCGGTGGTGATGCCGTACTTGCGTGCCCCGTGGCCCACGTGCTCGAAGTACTTCAGCGCCTCGCCCCGCTCGACGCGGGAGGGGTGGAAGTGATTGGGATAGTCGAGCAGACCGTACTCGCCGAGATAGAGCGGGATGCCCTGGGAGACGAAGGTGCGGTGGAGGTTGGCGAAGGTGTCCTCCAGGTGCTTCTGCGCGACGGCGTCGTAGAGGGTGCCGCCCGCGACGTTCACGCTGAACGGGTACCAGCTGTAGAAGTGCACCTGCGCCACGAGCTGACGGTCGTTCAGCGAGGCGATCGTGGTGGACAGGTTGCTCAGGTGGACCTGGTCACCGCTGCCTCCCGGGGTGGTCAGCGACAACATGCGGGTCGCGTTGGCGCCACCCGAGGCGCGGACCACGGAGTGGAACGAGGTCTGGAGCTCGTGCAGGTAGTGGACCTGCTGGGCATCCGTGGCGTTGGCGAAGCTCGGCTCGTTGATGCCCTCGAAGATCAGACTGCGCGGCGCGTCACGGAAGGTCGTGGAGATCTGGGACCAGGTGGAGTCGAACCGGGCCATCACGTTGTCGTGGTCGCTCGTGATCTTCTCGACCCACATCCACGAGTCGTGATGGACGTTGAGCACGACGTACAGGCCGCTGCCCAGAGCCCAGTCGACGAGCTGCTTGACGCGGGCCATGTACGTGGCGTCGATGGTGTACGGCGCGGTGGTGGACTGGTGGTCGCTCCAGGTCACCGGGATGCGGACGCTGCGGAACCCGTCCGCGGCGATCTTCTCGAACGTCGCCTTGGTGGTCTGCCCGTTGCCCCAGGAATCCTCGTGGGGAACGGCGTCCAGGGTGTTGCCCAGGTTCCAGCTGGGCTGCATCGCCGCGACGGCGTCCATGGCGCGGGCCGGAACCCTGACCGTGGAGCGGGCCTGCTGCGCCGTGTCGACGGGCGCGGCGATCGCGGTGCTGCCGGCGAGTCCCACGATGACGAGCAGCGCCATCAGCAGGCCGGCCAGGCGTCCGGGGCCGCGGTGGTGCGCGGGTCGCCCTATGTCCTTCATGTGTCATGCCTTTCGGACGGTCGTATGGGTGATGTGGTACGTGGTCGGGCAGCGACCAGGGGCCACCACCGACCACGGCTGCCGGCAGGTTCATCGGTTGCGGTGTGTCCTGCGTCCCGGTCCGACGGGGGAGGGGCCTGGTTCAGCCGTCGAGGGGCTCGTAGGCGAACCAGTCGAAGTGGACGGTGCCTTCCGCGGTGTACATGCCGATGACCCGGCCGGTGAAGCCGCCGGCGACCTCGGTCGACAGATAGCGGCCGTCGAGGGCCGCGAGCTCGGTGAACGTGCCGTCGGGCTGCTCGACGCCGAGGGTGACGACGTCGGGTCCGGTGCACGGTCCGTGCGGAGACGGCGGTTCCGTGAGGGTGACGGCGAGGACGACCGGCCCGGCGGGCACGGACTGTGCGGCCACGACCGTGCGCAGGGAGCCGACGCGCGCGACCACCCGCACCCGCGTGCCGGACACCTCGATCGCGTAGTGGTGCCGCTCGTCGAGCCGGACGGCGAGGCCGCCGCGTCCCTCCGAGGCATCGACGAGAGTGCGTGCCCGGCACGAGAGATGCCGCTGGCGCCGACCCGTGAACACCACGTCGGGCTCGTCCAGCGAGCCGCCCCGCGCGCGGAGCGTCAGCCAGCCGGGGCGCTCCTTGGTGGTGCAGAGTTCGGCGGGCCGGTCGCGCAGGGAGATCCATGACGGTCGCAGTTCGGCGAGCTCGAAGTCGTCCCGCTGCTCCTCGACAGGGCCGGGGGAGAGCGGCCACGGGAGCTCCGGCAGGTCCAGGGAGACCTCGCCGACGACCGGCCAGCCGTCCACCCAGGTCACGGGGGCCAGGAAGGTCTCCCGGCCGAGCACGTGCCAGCCCGGCGTGCCGCCGCCGGGTCGGACGCCGAGCAGCACCATCCACCAGGAGTCGTCGGGGCCTTGGACCAGGTCGGCGTGCCCGGTGTTCTGCACGGGGTGGTCGATGCCGCGGTGGGTGAGGATCGGGTTGGCCGGGCACGGCTCGAACGGGCCGGCGGGGGAGGGGCCGCGGGCGATCGAGACTCCGTGGCCGCGCTCGGTGCCGCCCTCGGCGATGAGCAGGTACCAGTAGTCGCCGATCCGGTACAGGTGCGGAGCCTCCGGGGCTTTGGCGCCGGGCCCGCCGGACCAGAGCTGGTGCGGTGTCCCGTACGTCTCTCCCGTGGACGGGTCGATACGGACCTGCGAGCCCCCGGCGACCGTGCACCAGCAGGTGCCGTCCTCGTCCCAGACCAGGTCGGGGTCGATGCCGGTGACACCCGGCGCCCAGATCGGGTCCGACCACGGTCCGGCGGGGTCGGTGGCCGTGACGATCAGGTTGCCGCCGCCCTCGCTGCAGTTGGTGACGATCAACCAGAAGCGGCCGTCGTGGTGGCGCAGGGTGGGGGCGTAGATCCCGCCGGAGGACCACGCGTCCGACAGCCGCAGTTGGTCCGGCCGGTCCAGGGCGTTGCCGATCTGCGTCCAGTGCACCAGGTCACGGCTGTGGAAGAGGGGCACGCCGGGGAAGTACTCGAAGCTGGAGCAGGCCACGTAGTAGTCGTCGCCGACGCGGCAGACGCTGGGGTCGGGGTGGAAGCCGGGGATCACGGGGTTGGCGAAGCGTCGGTCCGGCTGGGGCAGCGGAGGCACGTGAGGGGTCCTCTCGTCGATTCGTGATGCGGGCGTGCTTCTCGGTCGTGGGGTCGCCCATCAGGCGGTTCATGGAGCCGTTGAGGATGACGGGCAGGAGCTGGTGGCCGGTGTGCGGGCGGCGCCGGGCGCGGCGGTCGCCGGCTCTGCCGTGCGCCCGGCTGACGCGTCCGTCGAGGGCCGGTGCGGTCAGGCGCATCGGCTGTCGCCGCTGGCGGCCTTCGGCGAGCCAGTCGTTCTCCGCCCACAGCAGGTCCGCGGCGTCGATGTCCGCGGGGGCCTGCGGGTGAGGCCGCCCACCGCGGGCGAGCTGACCGACTTCAGGTGCAGCGCGGTCCGCCGTTCGTTGCGCAGGGCCACCTCGCTGCGGAGCACGGGGCTGCTGTCCGGTGACCGGTAGGTCAGCTCCGTGACCAGCCCGGCTTCCGGATCGTGGAGGTGCGCGGTCAGGGTGTGGCAGTCGCCGTCGTGGGTCGTGCGGGGCTCCGGTGGCGCAGACGGCCGCCGAGATCGGTCCCGATCAGGCGGTCGCCCGACCGGCCGCGGCCGTGACCCGCGGCCGTCACCTCCACCAGGGGCAGGGACGCACCGGGGACTCTCCGCGCTTCGCCGGGCAGTCCGAGGTGCGTGAGGCGGGGGGGCTGCCGTCGTCATCGAGGACGCTCTCGAGGTGACGTGCCTGGTGTCCCCAGTGGAAGGTCGCTCGTTCCTCGGTCATGGCGGCCTTTCGAGGTCAGTTCCCGCGCAGAACCGCGCAACCGCCCGGCGGCAGTTCGTGCGCGAGGGCACCGGCGAGCAGGTCGTGGGCGGGGTCCGGCAAGGGCACGGCCTCGGAGGTGTGGTTGAGCAGGACCTGCCAGTGGCGGCCGTCGGGTGCGTGTCGGGTGACTGCTTCGACGCCGGCCGGCAGGCCCGGTACGTTCGGCTCGACGCCGGCCTCCTTCAGCAGGCGGCCGACCAGGGCGGCGTAGTCGGCGTCGTCCGGGCGGGTGGAGAGATACCAGCCCTGCCCGGTGCCGAAGCGGTGCCGGGTGAGGGCGGGGCTGCCCGTGAGCATGCCGTGGGTGTAGGCGGCGATCGACTCCGCGCCCTCGGTGCGCAGGGACTCGCTCCAGACCGTGCCGTGCGACCCGTCCGACAGGGCGATCCGCTCGTCCTGCCGCAGCGGCCGGTACTCCTCGACGCGGACGCCCAGCGCCTCGCGCAGCGGGCCCGCGGGATAGCCGCCGAGCCGGGCGTGCATGCGGTCGTCGACGAATCCGCTCGCGTGCTGGACGAGGAGCGTGCCGCCGCCCTCGACGTAACGGCGCAGGTTCTCGGCGCCCTTGTCGGACAGCAGGAACAGGGCCGGGGCGATGACGAACCGGAAGCGGCTCAACTCGTGCTCCGGATGGGCGAAGTCGACGGTGGCTCCCGCGTCCCACAGCGCGCGGTGCGCGCGAACGAGTGCCGCGTGGTAGTCGAGGCGGGAGGAGGGCAGCCCGTCCACGCCGAGCGCCCACCAGGCGTCCGGGGCGTCGAGCACGGCCACCGACGCGGTGACCGTCGACCCCGCCAGCTCGCCCAGCCGGGCGACCGCCTCGCCCAGCTGCGTGACCTCGCGGAAGACACGGCTGTCCGGACCCGCGTGCGGGACCATCGCCGAGTGCCAGGTCTCGGCGCCTGCCCGGGACTGCCGCCACTGGAAGAACAGGGCGCCCTCCGAACCGCGGGCGATGTGGCCGAGGCTGTGGCGCAGGATCTCGCCGGGCTCCTTGGCGAGGATCTGGCCGCCGTCGTAGACGGTGTTGGTGCCCTGTTCCATCAGCAGCCAGGGGCGTCCACCGCCCAGGGAGCGGGTGCGGTCGGCGTGGAAGGCGGCGTGGGCGGCGGCGTCCAGGCCGGGTGCGGTCGGATACTGGTCGGAGGTGACGACGTCGAGTTCGCGGGCGAAGGCCCAGAGGTCCACGTTCTGGTAGGCGGGGAGCATCAGGTTGGTCGTCACCGGCCGGTCGCTGTGCGCGCGGATCGCGTCGCGCTGCTCGCGGTAGGCGGCGATGATCTCGTCGGACCAGAAGCGGTGGAAGTCCAGCGCCTGGCCGGGGTTCTTGTGCCACTGCGTCGCGCGCGGCGGCAGCACCTGTTCCCACGAGGAGTAGCGCTGGCTCCAGAAGGCCGTTCCCCAGGCCTCGTTGAGGACGTCCAGCGAGCTGTGGCGGGCGCGCAGCCACACCCGGAACGCCGCGGCCGTGTGGTCGCAGTAGCAGAGCGTGCCGTACTCGTTGTGCACGTGCCACAGCGCGAGGGCGGGGTGGTCGCCGTATCGCTCGGCGAGCGCGGAGGCGATCCGGCGGGCCGCGCCGCGGTAGGCGGGGGCGGCGAGGCAGTACGTGTCGCGGCTGCCGTGGACGAGGCTGGTCCCGTCGGGCAGGACCGCCAGCGCGTCGGGGTGGGCCAGGGTGAACCAGGGCGGCGGGGAGGCGGTCGGGGTGGCGAGGTCGACGGCCACGCCGTTCGCGTGGAGGCGGTCGATGTGGACGTCGAGCCAGGCGAAGTCGTAGCGGCCCTCCTCCGGTTCGAGCAGGGCCCACGAGAAGACGCCCACCGTGGCCAGGTTGACCCTGGCCCGGCGCATGAGCTCGTCGTCCTCCTTCCACACCGGCTCGTCCCACTGCTCGGGGTTGTAGTCCCCGCCGAAGGCCAGGCCGCCCAGGCGGTCGGTGATGCTGCGAGTCGTCATGACGCTTCCTCGGTTACGGAGAGTCGAGTCGTGCTCCGACGGACCTGCACGGGGCCGGAGACGGCGGGTGCGTGGTGCTCGGGGAGCTGCTCCGGACTCATGGCGGCGGCCTTCCTGCCCCACTGTCGAAGCGCTTCACTCCCAGGCGCAAGGTAACGGACAAGTTTCGCGTGGAACAAGGGTGCTGACGTGAAACACCCTTCCTTGCCTGTTCGTTAACGGCCCGCAGGAGTCGATGGCATGATTGAAGCGCTTCGACACTCCAGCCACGGCGGGCGCCGCGCCCGGGACCGGAGCGCGCCCGGGACCGGAGCTCGGAAAGGGCTCAGGTCCCGGGCGCGGGGGTCATCCGGCGGTCAGAGTGGTCCACTTCTGGTTGGAGCCGCCGTGGCAGTCCCACAGGTGGAGCCGTGTGCCGTCGGCCGTGGAGAAGCTCGGATCGTCGAGGCAGCGGCCGGAGGCGGGGTTGCGGTAGCCGCCGTTGTAGGGCTGCCAGACCTGGTTGGGGCCGCCGTGGCAGGCCCAGAGCTGCACCTTGGTGCCATTGGCGGTGCCCCCGCCGGCGGCGTCGAGGCACTTGCCCATGGAGCGCAGGGTCCCGCCGGTGTAGGCGGACCAGAGCTGGTTGGCGTTGCCGCTGCAGCCCCAGATCTGGACAGCGGTCCCGTTGGCCGTCCCGGCGCCGCTGACATCCAGACACTTGCCGGCGGTGCCGGACTCCACACGCGCGGCGACGGGGGCGGGGTTCCTCAGCCACCCCGCGCCGTCCGCGGCCTGGATGCCGCGGTGGAAGGCGTCCGCCATCTTCCGGTAGCCCGTGTCGTTGGGATGCAGGGCGTCGGCCAGGTCGGCCGTGGTCAGGCCGCTCATGTCCACGTACGCGACGCGCTTGCCCGCGGCCTGTGCCTCGCTCACGATGTGGGGGACGGCCTGGTTGTACGCGCCACGGTGCTGCTCCACCGTGCCGCTGGTGGACACGACCAGGGAGGCCACGAGGACGGTCGCGTCGGGGGCGGCGGCGGTGATCTGGTTCACCAGGGATTTCAGTCGGGCGGCGGCGGTGGAGGGCTGGTGGTTCCCGTTGAGGTCGTTGGTGCCGATCTCCAGCGTCACGACGTTGGGCCGGTAGCGGGTCAGCGAGGCGTCGGCGAGCGCGGCGATCTGGTCGATGCGGTATCCGGAGTGGCCTTCGTTGTCGGGGTCGGACATCGAGCCGCCCCGCAACGTGCCGACGAAGTCCAGCGGACGGCCGTCCGCCGCGAGCTTGTCCCCCAACGGACCCCGGTAGCCGTTGCCCGTACTGCTCCCCACACCCCAGGTGATCGAGTCTTCCAACGGCATCACCCGCAGGGGCGTGGTCGAGGCGGCGGAGGCAGGGGTCACACCGGTCGCCGCCACCGCGAGCGCGGCACTGACAAGAGCGATGAGGGACCGAGTCCAAGACTTTTTCATGCAGGCGTCCTCCTTTGACGAGTGAGTGCGGAATCAACGGGGTGCATCACGGTGCGAGCGGACAACTCGCCCGTGGTGCGGTCTCGTTGGCATCAGCGGCCGTCTGACGTGCTGACAGAACGGCGGGGACGGGAGCCTCTGGGGTTGTGAACGCTAACAACCCCAGAGGCGTCGTGCCACCGACGTCCGGCACGGCAGGGCGGTCGCTGTCGTCACCAGCCGATCGGCAGGCCGGCGATGAACGGGGTGAGGCGGTCGGCGACGAGTCGGTCGTCACGGGCCGAGTAGTGCCAGTCGCAGCCGAGGAAGTCCAGGCCCGAGTCGTCGAGGAACCAGTAGCGGACCCCGCTGTCGCCGGCGTCGTTGCGTGCCTTGACCACCTGCTGGACATGGCCGGCGAACTGGCCGGCGCCGACGGCCACGATGGTCGTCCCGGCCCCGTGGCGCGCGCGCAGCTTCTGGAGGAAGTCGCCGTAGGCGCTGCGGTAGCCGGCCGCGAGGCTGTCGGGCGTCCACGACTCACCGGGGTCGATGGGGGAGAAGTCGTTGGTGCCGAGATTGACCACCACGACCTGGGGACGCCAGCTGCCCGGGTTCTGCCAGACGTCGCCCGACGTGTTCAGCAGGGCCCGGTCGTAGAAGGTCCGGTACGTGACGCCCGGCTGGCTTCCGCCGACGTTGCGCACCATGCCGAGGCCCGAGAAGCCGTTGATCTGGTAGTCGGCGTTCAGCTGCCGGGCGGCGAGCGCGCCGTAGCTCACATCGGAGTTGGTGTTCCGCTTGAGCTGCTCTCCGGTGCAGGTGCGGGAGGTCGAGAGATTGCCGTAGCCCACCGTGAGGGAGTCACCGATGAACTCGATCTGACGGCTGCGGGCCGTCGGCTTGCTCAGTACGGCGCCACCGGGCGCGGCCAGGAAGCCCCCGAACGTACTGGTGTCCCCTGGGGTGTCGTTGCGCTTGACGAGCCGGACGGTGTGCTCACGGTTCTGCAGCCCGTTGATCCAGTGCGTGGTGTTGCCGGGCGTGACGAGTGTGGCGACCGTGGTTCCGTCGACCTGGACGTCGTAATCGGCGGCCGGGTCGTTGAGCACGACGCCCACGCCGGTGCCGCTGACGCGGCCCTCGAAGTACACGCCGGGCCAGCTGTACTGCACGGTGCTTCCGGCGTCCTTGACGCGCCCCGCGGTGTGCACCTGCGCCAGCACTCCCGAGACGCGGACCAGTTGCCACTGCTGGTTGGTCCCGCCCCAGTCGGTGAACTGCACGACCTTGGCGCCGTCCGCGGTGGAGGCGCCCTGGACCTCGACGGCCTTACCGCTGTTGCGGCCGATCAACCGGACATAGCCGTCCGACGAGTCCGCCAGCCGGAACTGCTGGTTGACACCACCCGCATCGCCCCACTGAACGATCTCCGCATGGTCAGCGGTGGAGAAGCCGTAGACGTCCAGCACCTTGCCCGAATGCTGCACCTTCAACCGGTAGTAGCCGCCACCCGAGTCGACGAACCGGAACCGTTGGTTGGGCCCGTCATGACGGGCCCACTGCGACACGGCCGCCCCATCGGCCGTGCTCCCTCCCGACACGTCGAGCGCCTTGCCGCTGCCACGATTGACCAACACGTACCACGCGTTCGCATCCACCGTCGCCGCCTCCGCCGCCCCGGCGGCGGCACCGATCCCGGTCAGGAGCGTCGCCGTCACGGCGATCACCGCCGCGAGTACTCCCGTACGCCTCCCACGTCGCCACCACGGGACCCTGCTTGCCGTGGGCACGCCCTTCATCTGTCTCTCCTTGGTCGGGTGCGGCTGCCGCCTCACGCCGCGGCGCGCGGGTGGGTGCTCGTCGCCGCGGCCGTGCCGGTGTGGTCACACGCTGGGTGGGTTGCCGTAGTAGGCGTCCGGCCCGTGCTTGCGCGTGAAGTGTCGGTCGAGTACGTGTTGCGGGGGTTCGACGGCGCCCAGGGCGATGGTGCGGAGGGCCATTTCGGCCACCGCTTCGCAGATGATGGCGTGTTCCAGGGACTTGGTGGCGTCGGCACCCCAGGTGAAGGGGCCGTGGTGGGCAACCAGGGCGCCGGGTATCTCGCCGGCCCTGGTGTCGTCACGCTCCAGCAGATCCACGATGACCTGGCCCGTGTTGTACTCGTAGTCCGTGGCGCACTGCTGCGGAGTGAGGGCTTCGGTGACGGGGACCGGTCCGTTGAAGGTGTCGGCGTGGGTCGTGCCGAGCACCGGGATGGGACGTCGGGCCTGGGCGAAGGCGACGGCATGCGTGGAATGGGTGTGGGTCACGCCTCCGATGGAAGGGAAAGCCAGGTAGAGGCTGCGGTGTGTTTCCGTGTCGGTCGACGGGCGCAGCCGGCCGTCCACGACTCGCCCGTCGGCGAGGGAGACGACGACGAGGTCCTCCGCGCTGAGGACGTCGTAGGCCACTCCCGAGGGCTTGATGACGAACACACCGGCCTGTCTGTCCACGCCGCTCACGTTTCCCCAGGTGAGCGTGGCGAGCCCGGCTCGGGGGATGCGGAGGTTGGCCTCCAGCACCTCGCGGCGCAGCTCCTGGGAAACCGTCGTGCTCACGGGATGCTCCGTCCTGGTGGCGGTGGAAGCGGTCATGTGCGCCCCTGCGGGGCGGAGGAGATGCGGGCGGTGGCGGTCACAGGCTCTGGGCCAGACGGTGGTAGGCCTGGTTCCAGCGCAGTTCCCGCGTGAAGCGCCGGATGCTGGTGTCCTGGTCGATGACGACGAGCTCGGTCCGCAGCATCTCGGCGAGGTCTTCGAGCTCCTCGCCGCCGAGAGCGGTGGTCATGACGGTGTGGTGCGGTGCTCCGGCCGTCAGCCAAGCCTCGGTGGAGGTGCGCAGATCGGGGCGGGGGCGCCAGACGGCCCGGGCGACGGGGAGCCGGGGCAGCGGCTCGGGCGGGGCGACGACGTCGATGTGATTGGCGACGAGGCGGAACCGGTCGCCCATGTCGGCGATGCCGACGACGACGGCCGGACCTGGGGCCGCGTCGAAGACGAGCCGGACCGGGTCCTCGCGGCCGCCGATGCCGAGCGGGTGGATCTCGCAGGTGGGCGTGGCCGTCGTGAGGGAGGGGCACACCTCGAGCATGTGGGCGCCGAGGATGAGCTCCTGGCCGGGTGTGAGGTCGTAGGTGTAGTCCTCCATGAAGGAGGTGCCGCCGGGCAGGCCATGCCCCATCGCCTTGAGCGTGCGCAGCAGGGTGGAGGTCTTCCAGTCCCCCTCACCGCCGAAGCCGTAACCGTCCGCCATCAGGCGCTGCACGGCGAGACCGGGCAGCTGGCGTAGGCCGCCGAGATCCTCGAAGTTGGTGGTGAAGGCGCGGAAGCCGCCTTCGGTGAGGAAGGTGCGCAGGCCGGCTTCGATCCGGGCGGCGTAGCGCAGGGATTCGTGGCGCTCGCCGCCGGGCCGCAGCTCGGGCGCGAGGGCGTAGAGGTCCTGGTACTCCTTGACGAGCGCGGTGACAGTGTCGTCGGGGGCGGCGTCGACCGCGGCGACGAGGTCGTTGACACCGTAGGTGTTGACCGAGACCCCGAACCGCAGCTGTGCCTCGACCTTGTCGCCTTCGGTGACGGCGACGTCGCGCATGTTGTCGCCGAAACGGGCGAGTTTGAGGGTGGTCAGCTCGGAGCGGCCGAGGGCAGCGCGGGCCCATCCGGCGATGCGGTCGACGACGTCGGGGGTGGAGACGTGGCCGGCCACGGTCTTGCGAGGGACACCGAGGCGGGTCTGGACGAAGCCGAACTCACGGTCGCCGTGGGCGGCCTGGTTCAGGTTCATGAAGTCCATGTCGATGGTGGACCAGGGAAGTTGGCGGTTGGCCTGGGTGTGCAGATGCAGCAGCGGCTTGCGCAGGGCGTCGAGGCCGGCTATCCACATCTTGGCCGGGGAGAAGGTGTGCATCCAGGCGATCAGGCCGATGCAGCGGTCGTCGGCGTTGGCCTCCAGGCAGACCGCGCGGATGGCGGCCGCGTCGGTGAGGACCGGCTTCCACACGAGACGAACGGTCATCTGGGGCTGGTCGGCGAGGGTCTCGCAGATGGCGCGGGACTGGTCGGCGACCTGAGCCAGGGTGTCGTCGCCGTAGAGGGCCTGGCTGCCGGTGAGAAACCAGATCTCGCGGTCGGGCTGGGCGGGCGTCATGTCGAGTGTGCTCCTCGGAGGGGCTGGGGCGGAGAGGCCGGGGGTTGGTGGTGCCGGGAAGACGGCGCGGTCAGTCGATGGTCGCGCTGCGTGCGGTGTTGCGGATCCGTCGGAGGCGGTGCAGGAGAAGGTCGGCGCCGGTGCCGAAGTGGTCGTGCAGGGAGCGGTACTCGTGGAACAGCGCGTCGTAGGCGTCCGCCCGCTTCGGGTCGGGTAGGTACGCGTGCCGCTGGACGCTTCCCATGACGGAGGCGGCGGAGCGGACGTCGGGGTAGGCGCCCGCGGCGACGGCGGCATGGATGGCCGAGCCGAGCGCGGGACCCTGTTCGGAGGTGCCGAGGGAGACGGGGCGGCGGAGCACGTCGGCGTAGATCTGCATGAGCAGGGCGTTCTGCTTCAGGCCCCCGGTCACGATGAACTCCTCGACGGGAACCCCGCCGTCCTCGAACGCCTCGACGATCATCCGGGTGCCGTAGGCGGTGGATTCGAGCAGGGCCCGGTAGACGTCCTCGGGCCGGGTGTCGAGTGTGAGGCCGGCGATGACTCCGGACAGGTGGTGGTCGACCAGGGTGGAGCGGTTGCCGTTCATCCAGTCCAGGGCGACCAGGCCGTGCGCGCCGACCGGCTGGTCGACGGCCTTGCGGGTCAGGAGCTGGTGGAGGTCCTCGCCGGACGCCGCTGCCTCGGCGCGGTAGTGGTCCGGGACGCCCTGCCGGAGCCACCAGGCGAAGATGTCGCCGACCGCGCTCTGGCCGGCCTCGTAGCCGTAGGCACCCTTGACGATGCCGCCGTCGACGACCCCGCAGATGCCGGGGACCTCGGCGAGGGCGGCGCCGTTGAGGACGTGGCAGGTGGAGGTGCCCATGATGGCCAGCATCCGCCCGTTCTCGACGGCGCCCGCCGCGGGCGCGGCCACGTGGGCGTCGACGTTGCCGACGGCGACGGCGATGCCCTCGGGGAGGCCGGTCCAGTGCGCGGCCCGGCCGCTCAGAACGCCGGCACGGGAGCCCAGCGGTGACAGCGGGTGCTCCAGGCGCGTGGCGGGGAAGTCGGCGAAGTCCGGGTGGAGTCGGGCGAGGAAATCGGGCGAGGGGTAGGCGCCGTCCTGGTAGATGCCCTTGTAGCCGGCGGTGCAGGTGTTGCGTGACTCGGTGCCGGTCAGTTGCCAGACGATCCAGTCGGCCGCCTCGATCCAGCGGGCGCAGGCGGCGTATACGGCGGGGTCTTCCTCCAGGACCTGCAAGGCCTTCGCGTACTGCCACTCGGAGGAGATCTTGCCGCCGTACCGTGCGATCCACTTCTCGCCCCGTGCGTGCGCGAGGGCGTTGATGCGGTCGGCCTGGCCCTGGGCCGCGTGGTGCTTCCACAGTTTGGGCCAGGCGTGCGGGTGGTCGGCCCACTCCGGTGTCAGGGCGAGGGGAGTGCCGTCCGGGGTGGTCGGCAGGACGGTGCAGGCGGTGAAGTCGGTGGCGATGCCGATGATGCGGGTGGGGTGGACTCCGGCGTCGGCGACCGCTGCCGGGACGGCGGTGTGCAGTACGTCGCGCCAGTCCTCGGGGTGTTGCAGGGCCCAGTCGGGGTGGAGGGGGGTGCCGGTGTGAGGGAGGCGTTCCTCGATGACGGCGTGGCGGTACTCGTGGACCGCCGAACCGAGCTCGGCGCCGTCCCGGACCCTGACCACGACAGCGCGCCCGGAGAGGGTGCCGAAGTCGATTCCGATCGTGCAGGCCTCGGGGTCGTGACGGCCTGCGGGGCCGGAAGTGGCGTGTGTGGTCACGATGCGCTCTCTCTCGTCATGGCAGGGGGCAGAGAAGCGTCCCCGCTGATTGTTAGCGCTCATATTCGGGTTCGACAAGAGCTACGTGCGCTTCTGTCGATCGTTCGGAGGGGAATCACCCCACTAAAGTGAGCGCTCACTTCTGTGTCAGGGGTGACCTGCCGCACCGCGCCCAGCGCGGTCGGCAGGAGGTGGGCCCGTGGGCAGGGTGCCGCGCGGGTGGGCGACGGCGAGTGCGCCGGCAGGGCGGGCGGCCTGTCGCAGACGGCCAGGAAGGGCGGCGAGAAGGGCGGCCAGGAAGGCTGCGAGAAGGGCTGCGAGAGGGGCGGCGGGGCCGCCCGTCTCGTCAGGCCTCGTTCGAAGGTCGCGTGCTCGCGCGCATGATGAGCTGCGGTTCCACCAGAAGGTGCTCGCCCTTCCGGGCGCGCCCCTCGATGTGGTCCACCAGGAGTCCGATGCTCCGGCGCCCGATGGCGGTGAAGTCCTGACGGACCGTTGTCAGCGGGGGAGGAAAGAACTCGGCTTCCGGGATGTCGTCGAAACCGGCGACGGCCATCTGTCCGGGGGTGTGGATGCCGGCTTCGCGCAGCGCCCGTAGGACACCGAGGGCCATCTGGTCGTTGGCGACGAAGACGGCGGTGACCGGTGTCGCTCCGCGGCGGGCCAGGACGAGCCCCGCGAGTTCCTGACCCGCCCGGTACCCGGACAGCGGGCTCCAGTCACCCGCCAGTACGCGTGGAGGCTCGATGCCGCTCTCCTCCAGGACGGCGCGCCATCCCGCGGTGCGGGCCTCGCTCTCCAGCCAGTCCTCGGGGCCCGCCACGTGCCAGACGGTGCTGTGCCCGGCGGCGAGCAGGTGTTCCGTGACCAGGCGGGCGCCGAGCTCCTGGTCGAGGGAGACCCCGGGCAGGTCGAGCTGGTGGCCGCCCTCCACGGTGACCACGGGGAAGGGTGCGTCGAGTTCGGCGAGGGCCTGCACGTGCGAGCGGCGGGGGGTGATGGCGACGACACCGTCGACGCCCCACGACGCGAGGTGGTCGATGGCGTCCCTGAGCCCCTGTCCCTCTCCGGAGCGCAGATTGACGGTCGAGACCAGATAGCCCTCGTCCCGGGCCGCCTCCTGGAGGCCGGTCAAGGTGCTGGCCGGACCGTAGAGGGCGGTGTTGACCGCGATGACGCCCAGCGTTCTCGTGCGGCGGGTCACCAGCGCGCGCGCGGCCGAGTTGCGCCGGTAGCCGAGCCGCTCGATGGCCAGACTGACTTGCTCTCGGGTGGCCGCACGCACATTGGGGTGATCACTCAACACCCGGGAGACGGTCTGGTGGGACACGCCCGCCTCTCGTGCGACGTCGGCCATCGTCGGCGGGCGGACGTCTTCCGCGGAATGTGCCACGTTTGCCTCCCTTCTATGCGCTCACGGCTGCGTATCGATGTGAGAAGAAGCCTAGCGCCTCTTGTATCACATTGATGTGAGCGCTAACAATTCACCTCGGTTGGGGCTTGGTCTCGACGTGCTGTCACCGCGATCAGCCGCGGGGGCTGAACCGCAGGACGGTCTTCGACCGGTACTCGTCCCCGGGACGCAGCACCGGGGAGGGGTCACCGGGGCGGTTCGGGGAGTCGGGGAAGTGGTGGGTCTCCAGCGCGATGCCGGCGCCCGCCCTGTACGGCGTACCGCTCTTTCCGACGACGGATCCGTCGAACTGGCCTGCGGTGTAGACCTGGAGTCCCGGCTCGGTGGTGAACACCTCCATGCGTCGGCCGGTGGCCGGCGCGTGAAGGACGGCGGCCGGCCTCAGCCTGTCGGTGCCGTCGGGGCGCAGTACGAGGTTGTGGTCGTACCCGCCGCCCGCCTGTACGGGCCGGCCGTAGGGGCGGTCCAGTGCCTCGGCGATCCTGAGCGGCTGACGGAGGTC
The DNA here is from genome assembly GCF_042717315.1 of Streptomyces sp. NPDC058650. NCBI lineage: Bacteria > Bacillati > Actinomycetota > Actinomycetes > Kitasatosporales > Streptomycetaceae > Streptomyces > Streptomyces sp. NPDC058650. The sequence continues at coordinate 48,180 of NZ_JBHXRL010000030.1, read as the reverse complement.
GAACGCGCTGCCGTCGACGGGGCGGTGGTCCCCCTGGGGGATGAGGTCCTCGTCGACCGGTGTGTAGTGGGTGGCGTCGACGGACAGTTCGTGGTCGAGGATGTCGCCGGCGCCTTCGCCCTCGAGGTTGAAGTAGGCGTGGTTGGTCAGGTTGACCAGGGTGGCCGCGTCGGTGACCGCCGCGTAGGAGAAGGTCAGTTCGTTGTTCCGGCCGATGAGACAGCTGACGGTGACGTCCAGGTTTCCCGGGAACCCTTGGTCGCCGTCGGGGCTGCGGAGGTGCAGGAGCACACCGGTCAGCTGCGGGGTGTGCACGCTCTCGGCTTCCCAGATCCGGTTGTCGAACCCGTCGGTCCCGCCGTGCAGGCAGTGGCCGTCGTCCTGCGTGGTGAGCTGGTACGGCTTGCCGTCCAGCGTGAACCGGCCACGCGCGATGCGGTTGGCGTATCGGCCGACCGTGGCGCCGAAGTACCGGGCCGCGGCGGTCGTCTGTGACAGGTCCCGGGGGGCGAGGACGACGTCGGCCGGGACACCGTGCCGGTCCGGCACCCACAGGCCATGAAGACGGGCACCGCGGGTGTCCACCTCCGCCACGAGGCCGTCGGGAAATCCGAAGGTCCATCGTTGCCCGAGGTCCGTGACGGAGCGGCAGATCGGTGGGCCTCCGGTGAAAGGGGGCGGGGACGGGTTCATGGGGGTCCTCTTCGCTGGGACGCGGTCGGTCAGGGGCCGGGAAGGGGCCCGGCCCCTGACCGAGCCGGGTGGTGCTCGGGGCCGCGCGGGGTCTCGACGCGGGATTACGGACGCGGGGGTTCGACGGGGGAGGCGCTACTCGGCCGGGCGGGAGCCGCCGAAGAGGCGCTGGAGAAGGATGAACACGAACAGCAGGCCGCCGATGACGATGCGGGTCCACCATGAGCTGAGCGTGCCCTGGAAGCTGATGACGGTCTGGATCAGGCCGAGCACCGTCACACCCAGCGCGGTTCCCAGGACGAAACCGGAACCTCCGGTCAGCAGCGTCCCTCCGATGACGGCCGCCGCGATGGCGTCGAGTTCCATGCCGACGGCATGCAAGGCGTAGCCGGACAGCATGTAGAAGGTCAGCAGCAGACCGCCCAGGGCGGAGCACAGGCCGCTCACGGCATAGACCGCCACCTTGGTCCGTCCCACCGGCAGGCCCATGAGACGGGCCGAGGACTCGTTGCCGCCCAGGGCGTAGACGGTGCGGCCGAAGCGGGTGTGGTGCAGGACGAGGAAGGCGAGCGCCAGCACGACCAGGGCGACGACCACTCCGAGTGAGACGAACAGGCCGCCGGGCAGGAGGACCCGTGTCTGGGCGATCCGGGTGGCCGTCGGGTCGGTGATGGAGATGGACTCCGTGCTGATCATGTAGCAGAGACCCCGTGCGAGGAACATGCCCGCGAGGGTGGCGATGAACGGCTGGATCTCGAAGGCGTGGATCACCCAGCCCATCAGCGCGCCGCCTCCGGCACCCACCAGCAGCACCAGCGGCACGGCCAAGGCCAGCGGGAGGCCGTTCTGTTCGACGAGCCAAGCCGTCAGCATGGTCGACAGGGCCACCATGGAACCGACGGACAGGTCGATGCCGCCGGTGAGGATGACGAACGTCATGCCGATCGCCACGACGAGCAGGAAGCCGTTGTCGATCAGGACGTTGAGCAGGACCTGCGCGGAGAAGAAGCCTTCGTACTGAAGGGAGCCGATCGAGAACATCGCGACCAGCAGGGTGGCCGTCACCACGAGCGGCAGGCGGGTGGCGTGCCGGGCCGAGAGCCGCTGGAGCGGCTTGGCGAGGGAGGCGACAGTGCTGCTCACGGGTGGACCTCCTGCTTACGGGTTGCCACGCCACCGGCCGCGGTGGCCGTGCCCGGGGCGGTCGGACCGCGACGGCGTGAGAGTCGGGCGCGGAACGCGGGCGACTGGACGAGACACACGACGATGACGACCAGGGCCTTGAAGACGAGCGTGGTCTCCGGCGGAACGCCGAGGGTGTAGATCGTGGTCGAGAGAGTCTGGATGATCAGCGCGCCCAGGACCGTTCCGCCGAGGGAGAAACGGCCTCCCGTCAGAGCGGTGCCGCCGATGACCACGGCGAGGATCGCGTCCAGCTCGATCCACAGACCCGCGTTGTTGCCGTCGGCGCTGGAGACGTTGGAACTGATCATCAGGCCGGCCACCGCTGCGCACACGGCGCTGACGACGTAGACCATGACTAGGAGTCCGGCCGCCCTGATGCCGACGAGTCGGCTCGCGACCGGATTGCCGCCCACTGATTCGATCAGCATGCCGAGCGCGGTCCGACGGGTGACGAGGGAGGTGACGGCGACGAGGGCCGCGGCCAGCAGGACGGCGAAGGGCAGAGTGAGCCAGTAGCCGCCGCCGATCATCTTGTAGGCACCGCTGGACACGCTGATGATCTGACCGTCGGTGATCAGCTGGGCCACGCCGCGCCCGGCGACCATGAGGACCAGCGTGGCGACGATGGGCTGGACACCGAGCCGGGCGACGAGGAATCCGTTCAGCAGTCCGATCGCGGCGGCGACACCGACCGCCATCGCGATCGCCGACATGACCGTGCCCAGGCTTCCGGGGTCCTCGGCGGTGGCGATGTGTTCGCACGCGAGGGCGCCGGCGATGGCGACCGTCGAGCCGACCGAGAGGTCGATGCCCCGGGTGGCGATGACCAGCGTCATGCCGAGCGACACCAGGATCAGGGGGGCACCGAACTGGAGGATGTCGATGAGGCTGCCGTACAGGTGTCCGTTCTGGACGCGGACGGCGAAGAAGTCGTGGGTGAGGGCGACGTTCCCCAGCAGCAGGGCGGCGAGAACGGCGGCGGGCCAGAACAGCCGGTGCTCGGTGAGCCGCCGGGCGCCCGCCGCCGGGGTCGGACGCGTCCCGGCGCCCGTTTCGTCAGGTGGGGTCATGAGGTGGCTCCGGTGGCGATGGCGCCCAGGATTCGGTCGGGCGTCAGGGTCGGGTCGTTGGGAAGGGTGGCGACGAGCCGGTGGTCGCGCAGGACGCCCACGCGGTGGCTCAACCGCAGCACTTCCTCGAGTTCAGCGGAGATGAAGAGGACCGCGGTGCCCTCCGCGGCCAGGCGGGTGACCAGTTTCTGGATCTCCGTCTTGGCGCCTATGTCGATGCCCCGGGTGGGTTCGTCCAGGATCAGCAGCTGGGGGTCGGTGAGCAGCCACCGGGCGAGCAGCACTTTCTGCTGGTTGCCTCCGCTGAGGTTGCGGACCTGTGCGTCGGGGCTGGCAGGGCGGATGTCCAGCAACTCGATCCACCGGGCGGCGATCTCGTCCTGTCGGGCGCGCGAGAGGGGCTTGATCCAGCCGCGTGCGGCTTGGAGGGCGAGCACGATGTTCTCGCGGACCGTGAGTTCGCCGATCAGTCCCTCCGCCTTGCGGTTCTCCGAGCAGAAGGCGATTCCGCGGGCGATCGCGGCGCGCGGGGATCGCAGGACGGCGCGTTCGCCGTCGATCCGGAGCTCGCCTCCGTCGGCGTGGTCGGCGCCGAAGAGCAGCCGGGCCGCCTCCGTGCGTCCGGAGCCGAGGAGTCCGGCCAGGCCGATGACCTCGCCGCGGTGGATGTCCAGGTCGTAGGGCTCGATGGAGCCGGTCCGGGCGAGCCCGCGGGCGCTCAGGAAGGGGGTGTCCGCGGGGCCGGAGGCGGCGGCGGTACCGGTGTGAGACGTCTCCGCCAGTTCGTCGAGGGTGCGCAGTTCGCTGCCGACCATGCGGTGTACCAGGGTGACGGGTGTGAGCTCGTCGATCCGGTACTCGCCTTCGAGGCGTCCGTTGCGCAGGACGGTCACCCGGTCGCACAGGTCGAAGACCTGGTCGAGGAAGTGGGTCACGAAGAGGATCGCGACGCCCCGGTCGCGCAGCCTGCGCACCAGGGCGAACAGCTGGGCGACTTCGTCCCGGTCGAGGCTGGAGGTGGGTTCGTCGAGGACGAGCACCTTCGCCTTGATGTCCACGGCGCGTACGATCGCGACGAGTTGCTGGACGGCGAGGGAGTGCGCGCTCAGCGGCAGCCGGACGTTGAGGTCGAGCTCCAGTTCGGTGATGAGCTGTGCCGCGCGTTCGTGGAGGGCCGACCAGTGGACCAGGCCCAGCCGCCGCGGCTCACGGCCGATGAGAATGTTCTCGGCGACCGAGAGGTTGGGGCACAGGTTCACCTCCTGGTAGACCGTGCTGATTCCGGCGTGCTGGGCCTCCAGCGGTTCGGTGAACCGCTGTGGGCTGTCGTCGACGGAGATGGTTCCCGCGTCGGCCGGGTGGACCCCGGTGAGCACCTTGATGAGGGTCGACTTGCCGGCGCCGTTCTCGCCCATCAGAGCGTGGACTTCGCCCGGGAAGAGCCTCAGGTCCACGCCGTCGAGGGCGAGGACTCCGGGGAAGGACTTGCGGATGCCGCGGGCCTCCAGCACCGGCCGGTCGGTGCGGGTCTGCGTGCGGGGGGTGGGTGGGGCTGCCATCAGCCCTCCTCTCCTGAGAGGAACGGGGGGCGGCGTGAGAGCCGCCCCCGGTCTCGTACGGGCGGGACGGTCAGTACTGCCGGCCGGGCAGGGCGGCCGCGGCCTGGTCCTGGGTGAAGACACCCTCCTTGACCTCGACCCGTCGCGGGACGCTCTCCCCCGCCGCGACCTTCTTGGCGAGTTCCATGAGCTGGTCGCCGAGGAGCGGGTTGCACTCGACGACCACGTTGATCTTCTTCTCCTGCATGGCGACGAAGGCGTCCTTGATGCCGTCGACGGAGATCACCTTGATGTCGACGCCCGGCTTCTTGCCCGCTTCCTCGATGGCCTGGATGGCGCCCAGGGCCATGTCGTCGTTGTGGGCGTACAGGACGTCGATGTCCTCGTGGGACTTGAGGAAGGCCTGCATGACCTCCTTGCCCTTGGCGCGGGTGAAGTCGCCGGTCTGGGAAGCGACGACCTTGAACTTGGGGTCGCCCTTGATGGCCTCGGCGAAGCCGGCCTTGCGGTCGTTGGCGGGCGCGGAGCCGGTGGTGCCCTGGAGCTCGACGACGTTGACCTGCGCGGAGGTGCCCTCGTACTCCTTCACGAGCCACTTGCCGGCCTCCTGCCCCTCCTTGACGAAGTCGGAGCCGAGGAAGGTCTGGTAGAGGGAGGTGTCCTGGGAGTCGACCGCGCGGTCGGTGAGGATCACCGGGATGCCGGCGCTCTTGGCCTCCTTCAGGACGGTGTCCCAACCGGACTCCACCACCGGGGAGAAGGCGATGACGTCCACCTTCTGCTGGATGTAGGTACGGATCGCCTTGATCTGGTTCTCCTGCTTCTGCTGCGCGTCGGAGAACTTCAGCGTGATACCGGCCTTCTCGGCCGCCTCGCGTACGGACTTGGTGTTGGCGGTACGCCAGCCGCTCTCAGCTCCTACCTGAGCGAACCCGAGCACCAGTTCGCCGTCGGAGGAGCCCTTGCCGGCGCCGCCGGTGCTGCCGGTGGTCGCGGGCTCGGTGGTGCAGGCGGTCAGCACACTGCCGGCCAGAGCGGCGGCGGCGATGATGCGGAGGGCTCTGTGGGCCATGACGTGTTTCCTCTCGAACGTGCGTAACACCAGGCAAGGTTCTGAAGGCGAGGGGCCCGGTGGAGGTCTGGCTGCGCGTGGGACGGATGTGGCGGGCGAGGCAGACGAAGCGCCGGCCCCGACGGCCGGCGAGCCGTGCGAACGCGTCACATTGTGAGCGCTAACTTGGACGTAACTCAAGGCCTCGTACGGCCGTTACCCGTTCTTGATAGACGGGAGCGATCCCGTTGGCTGTGCGGTGAAACGGTCCAGGGACCGGTCAGGGCATGGGGTTGCCGGGGACGGATTCACCTTCTCCATCGTCCTGCGGGCTTCGTCCGGGTCGGTACCTCGGGCTCCCCTGGCCCCGTTCGGCGACAGTATGTCCAGGTCTTGACCCCGTACTTGTGAGCGTTAACACTCAGTGTGTCATTCGTGCTCGCGAGTCGGAGGAGACTCACACGATGCGGCTCCGCCGCGTCCGCACCGTCTGCCGACGTATCTTCGGCCGCCAAACCGGGAACCGTTCCCGCGCTCACGGTGACGGTGTTCAGTCTGTGGTGAAGGAGTGGACGGTCGAGGACCGGTAGGTCTCGCCGGGGCGCAGGACCGTACTGGGGAATTCGGGGCGGTTGGGGGAATCGGGAAAGTGCTGTGTTTCCAGGCACAGCCCGTCCCTGGGGCGGTAAGGACGGCCGCCGCTTCCCGTGGCGGTCCCGCTGAGGGAGTTGCCGGAGGAGAACTGGATACCGGGTTCGGTCGTCGCGACGCGCAGAACGCGGCCCGAGACGGGCTCGCGCAACGAGGCGACGAGTTCCGGTGTCGTGGTGGCCCCCTTGTCGAGCACCCAGTTGTGGTCGTAGCCCCCCGCGTGTCGGAGCTGGGGATCTGCGGTCAGCGGGTGCGACCCGATCGGCCGGGCCGTGCGGAAGTCGAACGGTGTGCCGGTGACGGGGGCCAGACGGCCCGTCGGGATCAGGCCGGCATCGACGGGCGTCATCCAAGAAGCCGCAAGGGACAGTTCGTGGCTGTGGACGGAACCGGCGGACTCGCCGGCAAGGTTCCAGTAGACGTGGCTTGTCAGGTTGACGACGGTGGGCCGGTCCGTGACGGCTTGGTAGTCGATGCGCCAGTCGCCTCCTTCGGTGAGCGTGTAGACCGCCCGTGTGCGGAGGGTTCCGGGAAAGCCCATGTCACCGTGGGGGCTGGTATGGGTAAGGACGAGACCGACGTCAGGGGTGCGGACGAACCCGTGCACTGTCCAGTTGTGCCGGTCGAACCCCCGCACGCCGCCGTGGAGGGTGTGCTCTCCTCCGGCGGCGGACAGGAAATGGCGTGTGCCGTCCAGATCGAACCGTCCACGCGCGATCCGGTTGCCGTAGCGGCCCACCAGGGCGCCGAGGTAGGAGTGCTGGGCGAGATAGGCGTCGAGCGTTCCGAAGCCCAGCGCCACGTTCACGCGTCGGCCGTCCCGGTCGGGTATCTCCAGGGACTGCACAATGCCCCCGTAGCTGAGGACCCCGAGGCACGTTCCGCCGTTCTCCAGCCACCAGCGGCGCACCTTCGTGCCGTCGGGCAGATGGCCGAACGGTTCCGAGACGGGCGGGCGGGCCTGGTAGCGCTGGTCTGTCATCTTTCGTGATCCGGATGTCGTCGGTGAATCAGGAGTCGCCAGGGATCCGCTCGGCGGGCCGGGAAGCGGCGAACCGGGTGGCGACGGCGCGTTCTGTCCGCGCGTGCATGGAGGCACCTCAAGCTCGGAGGGATCAGGGACCGGGGCCTGCCCTGGGGGCAGGAAGGGTCGTGCTCCGGTTGACGCCCAGTGGGTGTCTTGCCGATCAGGCCGGGCTCGCGGCGTGATCCACAAGGCATCCCCTAGGGTCGCAGGAGGACCTTCCCGACCCGGGGATCACTGCTGCCGACGAGTTCCATGGCGCGGGCGAATTCATCGACGCCCAGCTCGTGGGTGAGAAGCGCCAGTGGAGTCAGTCGCTCGGTGGAAAAGGCGCGCACGGCGTAGATCCAGGCGGCGGCGGAGGCGCCGAGTACGGTTCCGATGGACAGCTGTCGCTGGATGACGTGGACGGGATCCAGAGCCTCCGCGCCGTGGGCGGGGATGCCGGTGAGGACCAGGCGTCCTCCCGGCCGCAGCAGGGACATGGCGGCGCGTGCGGTCGAGGCCGCGCTCACGGCATCGATCACCACGTCGAAGTCGGAAGGGCCGGCACCACGGTCCCATGTCCCATAGGCGGTGGCCCCGAAACGGTGGGACAGCCCGGCACGGTCGGGGCTCGAACCGAGGACCAGCACTTCCCCGGGGGAGTAGGCGCCCAGGAGCTGTGCGGCGAGGAGAGCGACGGAGCCGGTTCCGATGACGGCCACTCGCGAACCGGGCTGCGGACGCGCCTTCAGGACAGCTGCGGCCGCGCAGGCGGCGGGCTCGAGGAGTGCGGCGGCGGTGAGGTCGGCGTCTGGCGGGAGGGTATGCAACAGGCGGGCGGGAGTCGTCACCGTGGGGGCCATGGCGCCGGGATGGGTGAACCCCGTTTCCTCGTAGGCACCGGTGCACAGGTGGGTCTCGCCCTCGCGGCAGCGGTCGCATGTCTCACAGTTGCGCAGGCCCTCGCCCACCACCTTGCGGCCGATCAGGGACGCGGATGTCCCCTCTCCTACGGCGGTGACGGTGCCCGACCACTCATGGCCCGGAGTGACCGGATAGTGAACGTACTCCGGGGGGTGATCGCCCCGGTAGACGGCACGATCACGGCCGCAGAGTCCGACGGCGTGAACCTGTACCTGGGCCTCTCCGGGACCCGGCGGTGCGGGGGTGTGCTCGACGAGGCGAAAAGCCCCAGGGGCCTCAAGGACGACGGCCTGCTTTCGAGGGCTCACCGGTGCGCACCTCCTGGGGTGCGACGCTCCCGGCCTCGGGGCCGGAGGCTATGCGGGCGCGTCTCGCCGAGCTCTGTCGGCCCAGGCTCGGCGGGGGCCGGAACGTGCGACAGGTTTCGCCGTGGTGTCTTCTTTTCACAGGGGCCAAACCGAGTGATGTGCACGTGGGCGAGCCCTCACTGTTCGATATATCGAATGCTGTTCGAAATCTTGCCGCGACAGTACGAAGCGCCGCGCGGGGGTGTCAACGGCCAGCCCCCACAGGGAGTTTCGCGGCATGGGCACACAACGCCCCGCCCTGGGCGGCCAGGTCATGCCGCCATCACCGCGGCCGGTGCGTTCACCGCGCGCCGCCGATGCGAGACACCGACCTGAGAGGGACGACGACCGAGTGGAGCCAGGATCATCCTGGCTCCACTCCAAGGTGCGGGCGTGTCACTGGAACTGTGCGAAGAACCTCCAGATCTCTCCCTTGGTCCAGGTCGCGACGCCGCTCTCGTTGGGGGAGCCGTCGACCGGACCGGGTATGTGGCCTCCGTCGAACGCGGCCCATTGGACCGGGTACCCGGCACGGCAGCCCGAGTAGGTGGTGGTGACGTGCGTCCGGCTGCCCGGCGCGGGCTCGCGCGGGCTCTGGGGAGCGCAGCCGTTGTTGCCGACGTATCTGTCGCGCAGGGACCGTCCTTGCGCGACGGTGAGGACTGAGTCGCTGATGCCGTGGATTCCGAAGTAGGCGATGGGCTGGGTGCCGCCGCTGCACCCGCTGATCTGGCCGCCGGAGATGACCGCGACGGCCCTGAAGACGTTCGCCCGGGAGCATGCGAGTGCGTGGCTCATACCGCCGCCCCAGCTGAATCCCGTGGCGAACCGCTGAGCCGTGTTGACGCAGAGGCCGCCCTCGATTCGCCGGATCATGTCGTCGACGAAGGTGACGTCCTCACCGCCCGAATTGGCCCAGCCGTTGCCGAGGCCCTGGGGGGCGACGAGGATCGCGCTGTCGTTCGACTGTTCCTGTTGGCCGTAGTACGACCAGGCGGTCCCGCTCGTTCCGCCCGAGGTGACATCGCCGGCGGTTCCGCCCCGCCAGTGGAACGCGAAGATCAGCCGGTAGGGGTGGCTGTTGTCGTAGTTGGCGGGAACCCTGAGGATGAAGCTGCGGCTCTTACCGCTGCTCTGCATCGTGTGCGTACCGCTCGCCAGAGTCGGGGCGCTGCCGCACGCACCGCCGCCACCGGACGACAGCTTGATCATCTGCCATTGCTGGTTGGCGCCGCCCCAGTCCGTGTACTGGACGACGTTGCCGCCGTCGGCGGTGGAGGCGCCCTGCACTTCCACGGTCTTGCCGCTGTTGCGGTTGATCAGCCGGACGTGGCCTGCGTCGGAGTCGGCCAGGCGGAACTGCTGGTTGGCCCCGTTGCCGTCGGCCCGCTGTGCGATCGCGGCACCGTCGGCGGTCGAGGCGCCGGCCACGTCCAGGACCTTGCCCGAATGCCGGGCCTTGAGCCGGTAGAAGCCGCCGCCGGAGTCCACGAACTGCCACTGCTGGTTGGCTCTGTCGTTGCGCGTCCACTGGCTGACCCGCGCGCCGTCGGCGGTGGACGCTCCATAGACGTCGAGCGCCTTGCCGCTGTTGCGATTGACCAGGACGTACCAGGCGTTGGTGTCCACCGTCGCCGCCTGGGCGGGCGTCGGCCTCACCGCGACGAGCATGCCGATCGCGAGGGTCGCCGCCACCACTGCGGCGATCCGGGACCACCAGCGATGTCCTTGCGGAGGGGCGGGGGAAGCCGCACCGTAGGTCTTCATCGATTCACCCTTTCGCTGGTGGCGGGTCAGGTGCGGGTCCAGCGTTGGTTGCCGCCGTTCGAGCAGGAGTAGAGCTGGATCAGGGTGCCGTTGGCGGTGCCGTTGGCGATGGCGTCAAGGCAGAGGCCGGACTGGACGCCGACGATGGATCCGTCGGAGTTGAGGCGCCACTTCTGGTTGTCGCCGCCCCAGCAGCTGTAGATCTGGACTTTGGTGCCGTTGCCCGTGCCGGCGGCGTCCAGGCACTTGTTGCCGTAGACCCTGAGCTCGCCTGCGGCGGTGTGGGTCCACTGCTGGTTGGTGCGGTTGTTGCAGTCCCACAGGCTGACCTGGGTGCCGTCGGTGGTACTGGCGCCGGGCACGTCGAGGCAACGGCCTGAACCGACGCCCTTGATCTGTCCAGAACCGGCCGAGGGGGTCGGAGTGGGTGTGGGGGTGGGGGAGGCGGCGTTGAGTGCGTTGAGGACGGAGGTGTAGGCGGGCTTCTTGCTGCCGTCGCCGTTGAACAGCAGCGGCGAGTGCTCCGGTCGCCAGGAGTCCGTGTCGCGCACACCCCAGACGGTGATGCCGAGGCAGCGCGGGACGGCCAGGCAGTCGTTGGTCACGTTGGCGTAGGTCGTGCCCGAGGCGCCCTGGATGTCGAGTTCGGTGACGGCCACATCGACGCCGAGGGCGGCGAAGCTCTGCAGGGTGGTGCGGAAGTTGCTGTTGTAGGGGCTGTCGCTGTTGAAGTGCGACTGGAAGCCGACGCAGTCGATCGGCACGCCGCGCTGCTTGAAGTCCTTGACCATGGCGTACATGGCCTGGGTCTTGGCCCAGGTCCAGTTCTCGACGTTGTAGTCGTTGTAGCAGAGCTTGGCGGCCGGGTCGGCGGCGCGCGCGGCACGGAAGGCGACCTCGATCCAGTCGTTGCCGGAGCGCTGCAGGTTGGAGTCGCGCCGGGCTCCCGATGTGCCGTCGGCGAAGGCCTCGTTCACGACGTCCCACTGGACGATCTTGCCCTTGTAGTGGCCCATCACGCCGTTGATGTGGTTGGTCATCGCCTGGCGCAGCGCGCTGCCGCTGAGGTTCTGCATCCAGCCGGGCTGCTGGGAGTGCCAGGCCAGGGTGTGGCCGCGCACCTGCTTGCCGTTCTGCACCGCCCAGTTGTAGACGCGGTCACCCGCGGTGAAGTTGAACTGGCCCTGCTGGGGTTCGGTGGCGTCGATCTTCATCTCGTTCTCGGCCGTCACCGAGTTGAACTCGCGGCCCGCGATCGTCGTGTACGCCGAGTCGTTGAGCCGGCCCGAGGCGATGGCGGTCCCGAAGTAGCGGCCGCTCTGCGCCGCCGCGCCGCCGAGTGTGCTCTCGGCGGCGTGTGAGGTCAGTGGCGCCACCAGTACGGCGGCCGAACCGAGGACGCCGACGACCAGGGCCGCGCACAGGCCGCCGATCTTCCGGCGGACGGTGGTTGGGGGAACGGCATTTAAGCGCATGACTGAGCCTCCAGGACAGAAATCACGGAAGGATTGGAGCGCGGCGGAATGAATCCGCGTCAGCGGCGCCCACGGCCATAGGCAAAGGACGCTCACCGCCAGGGCGTAACGATCCAAGGCCGGCACGCGGCACCGGGACGGACGGGCGACGCCGTCTTGGGACTCAGTGTGGAAACTCGACGGAAACATGTCAACAGTTTCGAAATGCTTTCGAGAATCTTTCCCTCAGGGGCGGCCGAGTAGCGGCTGAGGCTGCACAAGGAGTCACCGAAAGACTTTCGATGACGATCGCAGGAACCCGGGCCGGTCAGGGATGTCGGCGCCGATAGGTGGGCGCTGGATTTGAATGGCGGCTCCCGAGGAGAGATGCCGCCATAAACGAGTCTGTTATTCGGCTCGCATCTCTGGGACGCCGAATTCCGTCGCCCCAGAGCGGCCACCCCGGAGAAACTGCGAGCGTGACTTCACGTGCAATTGCCTTCGCCGTCCAGCCGGTGCGGGCCGCGTGACGGCTCGCATCCGTCGAGGTTGAGGTCGAGGTCGAGGTCGAGGTCGAGGTCGAGGTCGAGGTCGAGGTCGAGCTGAGACGGCCGGTCGAGCGCGGAGCCGAGACGCCGCCAGTTCACGAGATCGCGGCTGTGGAACACGGGAAGGCCCGAGAATCATTCGAAGCTGGACATCACCAGGTAGGAGTCCGTTCCCACTCGGCAGACGGACGTGACGGGTCGGAACCCGGGCAGCACGGGATCACCGAACAATGTGGTCATGGAAACGGGACGATCTCGACCGGCACGGACAGCACCCGGTCGGCCGCCGGGTGACGTACGGGGCCATGCAGAGTGAACGAGCCCTGAAGCGGAAGATCGCCGCTGGACCGTCCGACGGCCACGCCGATCTCCCCCGGCTCCACTCTTCTCCGCAGATCGACCCCGGTGAAAGAGGTCCGGTCGGCATGGACGGAGAAGGTGATCCGGGCCGCCGCGCCCGGCTCCAGCTCGACCCTGCCGAATCCGGCGAGCCACCGCTGCGGCCGGACGACGGACGCCTCAGGGTCCGAGAGGTACAGCTGGACGACCTCGGTCCCGGCCACCTCGCCGACGTTGCGTACGGTCAGCGCGACGGAGACTGCTCCGTCCGTCGGGGCGACGGGATCCACCGAGAGGTCCGAGCAGGTGAAGCTGGTCCAGCTCAGCCCGTGTCCGAAAGGGAACAGCGGGGTCGGGTCCACCGAGCTCCAGTCGGTGTGCCCGCCGAGCCTGGAGTGCAGGTAGGTGCCGGGCTGTCCGCCGACCTGGCGGGGGATGGAGACGGGCAGCCGCCCGGACGGTTCCGCGGCCCCGCTGATGATCCGCGCGAGTGCCGTCCCGCCCTCCTCGCCGGGGAAGAAGGCCTGCACCACGGCGGATGCGCGCTCGGCCAGCGTGCCGAGCGCGTACGGCCGTCCGGAGACGAGGACCAGGATGGTCGGCACCTCGGAGTCCAGGACGGCGGAGGCGAGTGCGGCCTGGTCGCCGGGCAGGTCGAGGGTCTCGGCGTCGCAACCCTCCCCGGAGGTGCCCCGGCCGAACATGCCGGCCCGGTCCCCGAGCACCAGCACGTTCACGTCCGGATCGTCCGCGGTGACCGTGAACCCGGCAGCGGTGAGCGCCTCGCCGAGCGTCGGGATCTCAAGCCCGAGGTCGCCGGGCAGCGCGACGTGATTGGGGAAGGAATAGCAGCCGAGGAAGGACTGCGGGTCGTCGGCGTACGGCCCGCTGATCGCGACCCGGCACGGCCGCAGCGGCAGGGTGCCGTCGTTGGCGAGCAGCACGGTGGACCGTTCGGCCAGCAGCCTGGCCAGGGCCCGGTTCTCCGGCGGGTCGAGGTCGACCGGCTCGGGCTTGACGGGTTCCCAGGAGGGGTCGAGCAGGCCGAGCTCGGCCTTCTGCAGCAGGACCCGTTCCGCGGCCCGGTCGATGAGCGCCTCGGGTACGCTTCCCGACCGCACGAGCTCGGTCAGCGGCTCGCCGTAGCAGCGGGCCGTGGGCAGCTCGACGTCGATTCCGGCGGTCAGCGCCAGCGCGCCGGCCGCGCCGCGCGATCCGGTGACGCCGTGCCGGGTCTCCAGGAAGGAGACGGAGTAGTAGTCGGCGACGACCACGCCGCTGAAACCGAGCTCACCTCTGAGCAGTTCGGTCAGCAGCCGTTCATCGGCGGCCACCGGGACACCGTCCACGTCGGTGTAGCTGTTCATCACCGACCGGGCGCCCCCCTCTCGCAGTGCCCGTACGAAGGGCTCCACCAGCACGTCGGCGAACTCGCGCGGCCCCGAGGCGACGGGGGCCATATTCCGGCCGCCGCGCGAGGCCGAGTACCCGGCGAAGTGCTTGAGCGTCGCCACGATCCCGGCGCTTTCCAAGCCCTGCACATAGGCGGTGCCGATCGCTCCGACGAGATAGGGGTCCTCGCCGATGCACTCCTCGGTCCTTCCCCACCGGTAGTCGCGGACCACGTCGAGGACCGGAGCCAGCCCTTGGTGGACACCGACCCGCCGCATCCCCGCGCCGATGGCGGCGGCCATCTGCCGCACGAGCCCGGGATCGAAGGACGCACCCCAGGCAAGCGGTCCGGGGAAGACCGTCGCCCCGAACGTCATGAACCCGGTCAGGCATTCCTCGTGAGCGACCGCCGGGATCCCGAACCGGCCGGATCCGGTCACCTGCCGCTGGAGCGAGGCGAGCCGCTCCATCCCGGCTTCCGCGGTGATCGGCGCGGTTCCGTACACCCGGGTGAGCTGGCCGAGCCCGTGGGCGACTATGTCGTCGAGGCCGGGCGCGGACTCGCCGGAATCGTCCTCCATCGGCGCGACGGGTGCTCCCGGATTCGAGGGCAACGCCCAGAAGCCGGCGAGTTGCCCCGCCTTCTCCTCCAGCGTCATCCGTCTCAACAGATCGGCGACGCGCACGGACGCGGGCAGGAGGGGGTCACGCCAGGGCTCGGTCAAGGTTTTCTCCTAGGGGCGAGGCGGGGCGGTGGAGAGCCGGACCTTGAGCTCGGTCGAGAGCTCCATCCGGGGGCTGACCAGGGGCTGGCCCTCCAGAAGCTGGAACAGTGTGCGGGCGGCGAGCCGGCCCATCTCCTCAAGCGGCTGACGCACCGTCGTCAGCGGAGGTGACAGCCATTCGCACATCGGCAGGTCGTCGAAGCCGACCACGCTGAGGTCCTGCGGGATGCTCAGCCCGCCCTGCCGGGCGGCTTCGTAGACGCCCATCGCCTGCTGGTCGCTACCGGCGAAGATGGCGGTCGGTGGCTCGGGGAGGGCGAGCAGCTCCTGGGCGCGCCGGAACCCGCCCTCGTGCTGGAAGTCGCCGAACCGGATCAGGTCGCGGTCCACCTCGATCCCGGCCCGCTCCAGCGCGGCCCGGTACCCGTCGATGCGGGCCTGGCTGCAGAGCATCTCCTTGCGTCCGCCGATCGCGGCGATCCGGCGGTGCCCCATCTCCAGCAGGTGTTCGGTGGCGGCGAGGCCGCCCGCCCAGTTGGTCGCGCCGATGCTCGGCACACCGTTGCCCGGCAGGTCGATCGGGTCGATGACGACCAGCGCCACCCCGGCCCGTTCGACCTGGGCGCGCTGGGCCTGGGTGACCGAGGCGGTGACGAGGATGACGCCGTCGCTGTGGTGCAGGACCGGCAGTGCGGCCCAGCTCGACGGCGTGGCCTCGCCCGGCGGGACGAGCGACACGACGGTGCCGACGCTCCGCTGGGCGCACTCGGCCTCGACGCCGCGCAGTATCTCCACCGCCCACGCGCTGTCCAGACCGCCGATGATCAAGTCGACCAGGCCCGACCTGCGGGCCCTGCCCTGCCGGCCGGGCTGGAGGTAGTTGTGGGATCGCAGCAGCGTCTCGATGCGTTCGCGTGTCGAGGGTGCGACATCGGAGCGGCCGTTGATCACCTTGGACACGGTGGCCTGGGAGACCCCTGCCTCCGCGGCGATGACGGCCAGGGTCGGACGCTGCTCGCTCAACTTCTCTCCTCTGTGCGGACGCCTGCGGATGCCTGGGGAGGCCTGCGGACGCCTGGGGCGGTGACAAGTACCGCAAACTTTTCGAAGAGTTTCCGGTCGGCGCGACCTGCTTGTCAAGCGCAAGAGCTGCTGCTTTTGAGTAAATCGGTGACAGGTCTTGACCGAGTGGCCCCGCTTTCCTAGTTTGTGGCAGCACAGAATTCGAGAGCATTACGCAACATTTTCGAGCCCGAATCGGCATTTCCCCACCCCGGAGGTCCCATGGCCAGCACCCCCCCGAGCCGCCGACGCTTCCTGGCGCTCTCGGGCCTGACCACACTGTCCGTTGCGCTGACCGCGGCCTGCGGCGGTGGCGGATCCGGCGACGGACCGGCGGCCGACGGCAGGGTGACCTTCGCGTGGTGGAACATCGCCACGACGGAACCGGGCAAGTCCCTCTTCCCCCAGATCGCCTCGGCGTTCACGGCCGCTCACCCGAACATCAGGATCGAGACGACCTCGTTGGAGAACGAGGCGTTCAAGTCCAAGCTGACCGCCACCACCTCGTCCGGCAAGCTCCCCGACGTCTTCCAGACCTGGGGCGGCGGCGTGCTGCAGCAGCAGGTCGACGCGGGGCTGGTCGAGGACCTCACCGACGCGTTCGGCTGGTCGTCCGATCTCACCCCCGTGTCGCTGCAGGCCTATCAGATCGGGGGTCGGACCTACGGGGTGCCCTACGACATCGGCATGGTCGGCTTTTGGTACAACAAGAAGCTCTTCGCCAAGGCCGGGATCACTGCGCCGCCGGCCACCTGGGCCGAGTTCCTCGAAGACGTCAAGAAACTCAAGGCGGCGGGCGTCACTCCGATCGCCCTCGCGGGCAAGGAGAAATGGCCAGGCCACTACTACTGGGCCTACCTCGCGATGCGCGTCGCGGGCCTCCCCGCGCTGCAGCAGGCCGCGACCACCAAGGACTTCACCGGCGCCGGCTTCGTTCAGGCCGGTGCCCACCTCAAGGAGCTGGTCGACCTCCAGCCGTTCCAGGCGGCCTTCCTCGGCGCCGGCTACGCCACCCCGGGCGGCCAGGCCGCGACCATGGGCAACGGCAAGGCCGCCATGGAGCTGATGGGGCAGTGGGCACCGTCGGTGCAGAAGGACGCGGGTGCCGACCTCGGAGCGGACCTGGGCTTCTTCCCCTTCCCAACGGTCGACGGCGGAGTCGGCCAGGCCACCGAGGTGTTCGGCGGCGGAGGCGGCTTCGCACTGCGCAAGGGCGCCCCGAAGGAGGCGCTGGACTTCCTGAAGTTCTTCGTTCTGGAGAACGAGTCCAAGCTGCTGGCCTCCAACGGCTACCTGCCGGTGGTCAAGGGCGCGGAACGCCAACTCACCGACGCCAACAAGAAGGTGGTGGCTGACAGCCTGATCAAGGCGACGGGCTTCCAGCTCTTCCTCGATCAGGCCTACCCGCCGGCGGTCGGCCAGGAGGTCAACGACAGCGTGGCCGACCTCATCGCGGGCAAGAAGACGCCCGAGCAGGTCACCCGGTCGATCACCGAGGCTGCGAAGGGTGCCTAGCTCCGTGGCCATCCCGACCAAGGACCCGACCGAGGCGCGGACGGAGGACGCCGCACCGGTGCACCCGCCCGCCCCGGCCCGGTCACTCCGGCGCGAGCTGGGAAGCTGGGCGTCGGTCGCCTGGTTCCTCGTCCCGGCTCTGGTCCTCTTCCTCGTCTTCGTCCTCGCCCCGATCGCCGTCGCCGTCCACACCAGCTTCTTCAAGTGGGGCGGGATCGGCCCCATGGACGACTTCGTCGGCTTCGAGAACTACGCCAGGCTGTTCGCCGATCAGGTCTTCCTCGGCGACATGGGGCGCGGGCTCTACCTGATCGTCCTGTCCATCACGGTGCAGTTGCCGTTCGCGCTGTTCACCGCGGTCCTGCTCAACCAGAAGCTGCGCGGCCGGGCCGTCTACCGGATGCTGTTCTTCGCGCCGTACATCCTGTCCGAGGTGGTCACGGCGGTCCTCTTCACCATGATCTTCCTTCCCGGCGAGGGCATGGCCGACCATCTCGCCGGGGCCCTCGGCCTGGAGGGGCTGCAGGGCAAGTGGCTCGCCGATCCCTCGACGGTCATGCCGACCCTGTTCGTGGTCATGACCTGGAAGTACTTCGGCTTCCACATGATGCTCTTCCTCGCCGGGCTGCAGAGCATCCCGCGCGAGATCCTCGACGCCGCCTCCATCGACGGCGCCGGCGCCTGGCAGCGCTTCCGGTACGTGACGCTGCCGCTGCTCGGCCCGACGGTCCGGATCAGTGTCTTCCTTTCGGTCATCGGAGCCATCCAGCTCTTCGACCTCGTCTGGGTCATGACCGCGGGCGGCCCCAACCACTCCTCCGAGACGATGGCCATCTCGATGTTCCAGTTCGGGTTCAAGCGCTACCAGGTCGGCTACGCCAGTGCGATCAGCGTGGTGCTCTTCATGATCAGTCTGGTCTTCTCCCTCTTCTACCAGCGGTACGTGCTCCGCCGTGACCTGAGCGGGGCCGTCACGACGGGAGGTGGCCGATGAACGCCCGCAAGGCGGCACGCGGCCTGTCGTTGCACGCCGTGGTCTGGTTGATCGGCGCGTTCGTCGTCGTGCCGCTGATCTACGCGGTGATCTCCGGGTTCAAGAGCACCGGCGAGCTGACGACCAATCCGTTCGGGCTGCCGGAGCACTGGAAGACCGGCAATTACACCGGCATTCTCGGCGACGGAATGTTCTGGCGGCAGATCGCCAACAGCGCCGGCATCGCGATCGGCACCACCTGCTGCACGGTGGCGGCCTCCGCCATGGCGGCGTACGTGCTGGCCCGCTACGCCTTCCGGGGCAGGGAGCTGTTCTACACGCTCTTCACGATCGGGCTGATGTTCCCGTTCGCGGTGGCCGTCCTGCCGCTCTTCCTGCTGCTGCGCAACTTCGACCTGCTCGACAACCCGCTCGGAGTGATCCTCCCGCAGGCAGCCTTCGGGCTTCCCATGACGATCATCATTCTGCGCGGCTTCTTCCGGACCATCCCGGCGGAGGTCGAGGAGGCGGCCATCATGGACGGCTGCGGCAAGTTCCGCTTCTTCTGGAAGATCCTGCTGCCGATGGCGCGTCCGGCGCTCGGCACGGTCTCGGTGCTGGCGATCGTCGCGAGCTGGAACAACTTCTTCCTGCCGCTGCTGGTGTTCAACGACCCGAAATGGCAGACGATCCCGGTCGGCGTCCAGCAGTTCCAGGGCCAGTACTCGACCGACTACGCGCTCGTCCTCGCCTACATCGTGCTCGCC
Organism: Streptomyces sp. NPDC058650; assembly: GCF_042717315.1. Taxonomy (NCBI): domain Bacteria; kingdom Bacillati; phylum Actinomycetota; class Actinomycetes; order Kitasatosporales; family Streptomycetaceae; genus Streptomyces; species Streptomyces sp. NPDC058650. Next base: position 29,149 of record NZ_JBHXRL010000030.1, on the reverse strand, counting down.
ATGGTCCCCGCCCTCGCCTTCTACGCCGTCGCCGAGCGCCAGCTGATCGGCGGCCTCACCGCGGGCGCCACCAAGGGCTGACCCGTCCCGTGTGACCTCCACCCCCGAGGAGACCTTGTGAAACGCCTGACCGCACTGACAGCCGTCCTGATGTTAGCGCTCACATCGCAGACCGCGGCCGACCCCGCGCGACCCGCCGCCGACCCCGCGCGACCCGCCGCCGACCCCGCCCGACCCGCCATCGACTTCCGCGCCGAACTCCAGCCCATCGACGGATTCGGCTTCTCGATGGCCTTCCAGCGGGCCGACCTGCTGCACGGCGCGCGCGGCCTCAGCCCGGCCAAGCGGCGCGAGGTGCTCGACCTGCTGCTCAGCAAGGACAAAGGCGCGGGCCTTTCGATCCTGCGCCTGGGCATCGGGTCGTCGACCGACAGGGTCTACGACCACATGCCGACGATCCTGCCGGCTGATCCCGGCGGGCCGGACGCCACCCCGAAGTACGTCTGGGACGGCTGGGACGGCGGCCAGGTCTGGCTCGCCAAGGAGGCCAAGGCCTACGGCGTCACACGGTTCTTCGCCGACGCCTGGAGCGCCCCGGCCTTCATGAAGACCAACGGAAGCGAGAACGACGGCGGCGAGCTCCTGCCCGAATGGCGTCAGGCCTACGCGAACTACCTCGTCCAGTACGCGAAGTTCTACCGGCAGGAAGGCATCGGGATCACCGACCTGGGGTTCACCAACGAACCCGACTGGACGGCGACGTACGCCTCGATGCGGTTCACCCCGCAGCAGGCCGTCGACTTCCTCAAGGTGCTCGGGCCGACCGTGCGCGCGTCCGGATTGAGGACCGGGGTGGTCTGCTGCGACGCGGCGGGCTGGGACCGGCAGGCCACCTACACCGAGGCCATCGAGGCGGACCCCGCGGCCGACAAGGCCGTGCGGACCATCACCGGCCACCGCTACAGCGGTCCGACCGACGTCCCGCAGCCGACCGACAAGCGCGTGTGGATGTCGGAATGGTCGCCGGACGGCACCACCTGGAACGAGAACTGGGACGACGGCAGCGGCTACGACGGTTTCACCGTCGCGGCCGACATCCAGAACACCCTGACCGTCGGCAACGCCAATGCCTACGTCTACTGGACCGGCGCGTCCCTCGGCGCGACCCGAGGTCTCATCCAGCTCGCCAACCCCGGTGACGACTACCGGGTGTCCAAGCGGTACTGGGCGCTGGCCGCCTTCAGCCGGTTCATCCGCCCCGGCGCCGTCCGCGTGCCGGCCACGAACGCCGACCCGGCACTGCAGATCACGGCTTTCCGCAACACCGACGGAAGCCGCGTGATCGAGATCCTCAACACCGCGACCACCGACAAGTCCGCCGAGTTCTCTCTTCGGGGCGGGCAGGACCGGCACCCCGACGGCTATGTCACCGACGAGACCCGCTCGATCACCCCGGCCGACATCGTCTCCACGCACGGCACGACCCTAACGGCGAAGCTCGCCCCGCGCGCGCTCACCACGATCGTCCTTGACTGAAACACCCACCCCACGAGGAGTCCGTCATGCCCAAGTCCCGGATTCATACCGCGTCCCGGATTCTCACCGCCCTGTCCGCAGCCGCCTGCCTCGCGGCCGGCCTCGCCGCCGCGCCCGCAGCCGCCGAGCCCCGTCCCAGGACGCTCGGCGAACTGGCCAAGAAGCACCACAAGTACTTCGGCTCCGCCACCGACAACCCCGAGTTCACCGACGCCGCCTATCTGAAGCTCCTCGGCAGCGAATTCGGGCAGACCACCCCCGGCAACGCCATGAAGTGGTACGCCACCGAGCCCGAGCGCGGCGTCTTCGACTTCACCGCCGCCGACGAGGTGGTGGCCTTCGCCAAGGCCCACCACCAGAAGGTCCGCGGCCACACCCTCGTCTGGCACAACCAGCTCCCCGCCTGGCTCACCGAGGGCACCTGGACCGCCGACGAGCTGCGCGCCATCCTCAAGAACCACATCCAGACGGTGGTCCGGCACTTCAAGGGCCAGGTGATCCACTGGGACGTCGTCAACGAGGCCTTCAACGAGGACGGCACGTACCGCGAGTCGCTCTTCTACAAGACGCTCGGCCCCGGCTACATCGCCGACGCCCTGCGCTGGGCTCACGAGGCCGACCGGCACGCCAAGCTGTACCTCAACGACTACAACGTCGACGGGATCGGCCCCAAGAGCGACGCCTACTACACCCTGATCAAGCAGCTGAAGGCCGACGGCGTCCCGGTGGAGGGCTTCGGCATCCAGGGCCATCTGGCGCTCCAGTACGGCTTCCCCGCCGATGTCCGGCAGAACATGCAGCGCTTCGCCGACCTCGGGGTCGAGGTCGCGATCACCGAGCTCGACATCCGGATGAACCTCCCCGCGACCCCGGAGCAGCTCGCCACCCAGGCCACCTGGTACGCCGACTACGTCAAGGCCTGCCTGGCGGTCAGGAAGTGCGTCGGCATCACCATCTGGGACTACACGGACAAGTACTCGTGGATCCCCTCAGTCTTCCCCGGTGAGGGCGCGGCGCTGCCCTACGACGAGAACCTGCTGCCCAAGCCCGCCTATCACTCCATCAGGAAGGTGCTGGGCGGATGATCAGGACGGCGATCGTCGGAACGGGCGGGATCGCGGGCATCTGCCATATACCCGCCCTCCGGGCGCAGGCGCATCGGGCCGTGATCGTGGCAGCCGTCGACGTGGACGCCGCGCGCGCCGAGGCGTTCGCGGCCGAACACGGCATTCCCGCGGTCTACACCGACCTCCCCACGATGCTCCAGGAGCAGAGTCCGGACCTCGTGCACCTGTGCACGCCTCCGTTCCTGCACGCCGACCAGGCCGTGGCCTGCCTGGAGTCGCAGGCGTGGGTGTGGTGCGAGAAGCCGGTGGCCCTGTCGCTGGCCGAGCTCGACCGGATCCGCGCCGCCGAGGGGCCCGCCGCCGCGGGCGCGGTGTTCCAGCACCGGTACGGCTCGGGGGCCCGGTACCTGCACGACCGGATCGCGGCCGGGACGCTGGGCCGTCCGCTGGTCGCGCAGTGCGTCACGGCGTGGTACCGCGACGACGCCTACTACGACGTGCCCTGGCGCGGCACCTGGGAGAGCGAGGGGGGTGGCCCGACGCTGGGCCACGGCATCCACCAGATGGACCTGATGCTCGCCGTACTCGGTGAATGGGCCGAGGTACGCGCGATGGCCGGCCGCCTCGAGCGCGACGTCCAGACCGAGGACGTGTCCGCGGCCCTGGTCCGGTTCGAGAACGGAGCCATCGCGACGGTCGTCAACAGCGTCCTCTCCCCACGCGAGGAGAGCTACCTGCGGTTCGATCTCATCGAGGCCACGGTCGAGCTGCGGCATCTGTACGGCTACTCCAACGCGGACTGGACGTTCACCACCAGGTCGCCCGGCGTGAAGTGGGAGCCGCCGGACGACGTGCCCAGCTCGCACACCGCCCAGCTCGCGGCCTTCCTGGACGGCTACGAGGCGGGGATCCGGCCCGACCTCGGACGGCCCACCATGGAACTGGTCACCGCCCTGTACAAGGCCGCGATCACCGGCCTGCCGGTCCGGCGCGGAGAGATCGACGCCGCCGACCCGTTCTACGGCTCGCTCAACGGAGGGCACCCGGGGGTGTTCCGATGACGTTCGAACTCCTCGAGAACGAGGACTCGCTGATCGTCCGGGCTCGCGACGTCGACCTCTTCCACTACGTGCACCGGCCGGTGACGGACCCCTTCGAGGCGCCGAAGCCCTACCTGCATCCGGTGCGCACGCTCGCCGGCGACGTGGTCACCGGGTATCGGCCGCACGACCACCGCTGGCACAAGGGCATCCAGATCACGGCGTCGTGGGTGTCGGGGCAGAACTTCTGGGGCGGCGGCACCTACGTGCGCGGCCAGGGCTACGTGGACCTGCCGAACCTCGGCACGATGCGCAGCATCACCGTGTCCGCCGAAACGGGCCACGGCCGCGCCGTGATCACCGAGGACCTGGCCTGGCACACGATGGCGGGGGAGCGCTGGATCGACGAGCGCCGCACGCTGACCGCACACGGCGTCGGGGCCGACTCCTGGACCCTGGACGTCACCACCTCGCTGACCAACGTCCGCGACACCGACCTGATGTTCGGCAGCCCCGGCACACAGGGCAGAGAGCTCGCCGGATACTCCGGCCTGTTCTGGCGCGGCCCGCGCGACTTCACCGGCGGCGACGTGATCGGCCCCGCGATGGGCGAGCGGGGCGACTGGCTGGCCTTCATCGGCACGCACGACGAGGTCGACCGCTCCTCCACACTCCTGTTCCTGGACGATCCCGACGCCCCCTGCCAATGGTTCGTCCGCAGTGAGCCCATCCCCGCAGTCAACCCGTCCCTGGCCTTCGACAAAGAACTGCCGCTGGCTCCGGGCGACACCCTGTCGCGCCGGTACCGGATCGTCGTGGCCGACGGAGCATGGACCTCCGGGCGCCTGTCCCGCCATGTCGCGGAACACTCGTGGTGACCCCGCTCCCCGGCGGCGTGGGGATCTCCGGGTTGACCGTGTACGACTGGGAGGCCGCCGACGGGCTGTGCGGCGGCACGCCCCACATGCACCTCGTCTGTTCCGAGGCCTACGTCGTCATCGGCGGCGCGGGCAGCGTCCAGACCCTCACCACCTCCGGGTTCGCCGACACCCCGCTGCTTCCCGGCGATGTCGTCTGGTTCACCCCCGGCACGATCCACCGCCTCGTGAACGCCGGCGGCCTGCGCCTCGTGGTGCTCATGCAGAACAGCGGACTCCCCGAGGCGGGCGACGCCGTCTTCACCTTCCCTGCTCCTGTGCTGGCCAATCCCCACGCCTACCGGAAGGCGGCCGCCCTGACCGGCGACCATTCCGCGGCAGCGCGCCGCCGCCGCGACCTGGCACTCGAGGGATTCCTGGCCTTGCGCGAAGGCGGGCTGCGGGAGTTCCACATCGCGGCCCACCGCCTGAAAAGTGAGCTGTTGGACGCCTGGCGGATCCGCTGGCGTGACGGCCCCCTGGCCGCGGCCGTCACGACCGGCCGTCAGCTGGAACGGCTGAAGGCCGGAGACCTCTCCCACCTCGACCACGGCGAAGTGTCACGACTGGAGTGCCCGGAGCACCAACGCTTCGGCATGTGCGGCCGCCTGCACACCTATCCCGTCCCCGACCCCCCGACGCGGCCGGTCTGCGGTTCGTCGGGGTCACCTCACCCCCGTCCCCCAAAGGAGCTCTTCTGATGTGGTCTCGCCATCCGTCCCCGTTCCACCTGAGAGGCCTGCTCGCCGTCCTTGTGCCCTTGCTGTTCCTGGCTGCCTACCTCGGCGCCCAGCCCGCCGGCGCCGCGCCGATCATCGACACCAACGCCTCGTACGTGCTGGTCAACCGCAACAGCGGCAAGGCCCTGGACGTCTACAACCTGGCGACCAATGACGGTGCCCGCATCACCCAGTGGTCCAGGAACGACCAGAACCAGCAGCAGTGGCAGTTCGTCGACTCCGGCGGCGGCCACTACCGCATCAAGTCCCGCCACTCCGGCAAGGTGCTGGACGTCCACAACGGGTCCACCGCCAACGGCGGCGCGATAGTCCAGTGGGCCGACCTGAACGGCACCAACCAGCAGTGGCGGCTGGCCGACAGCCCGGACGGCCACGTGAGGCTCATCGCGCGCCACAGCGGCAAGGCGCTCGAAGTGCAAGGCGGCTCCACCGCCGACAACGCGAACGTCGTCCAGTACGACGACTGGGGCGGCACCAACCAGCAGTGGCAGCTCGTCAAGGTCGGCGCCGGCACCCCCGGCCAGTGCGCCCTTCCGTCGTCGTACCGCTGGACGTCGACGGGCGCGCTGGCGCAGCCCAAGTCGGGCTGGGCCTCGCTCAAGGACTTCACCGTCGCCCCCTACAACGGCAAGCACCTCGTCTATGCGACGACGCACGGCGCCGCGGGAACGGGAGCGGGCTGGGGTTCGATGAACTTCGGCCTGTTCGGCAACTGGTCGGAGATGGCCTCGGCCGGCCAGAACACCATGTCGAACTCCGTCGTCGCGCCCACGCTCTTCTACTTCGCGCCGAAGAACATCTGGGTGCTCGCCTACCAGTGGGGAGGTGGGAGCGCCTTCTCCTACCGGACGTCGAACGACCCCACCAACCCCAATGGCTGGTCATCACAGCAGGTGCTCTTCTCCGGAAGCATCACCGGCTCCACGACAGGACCCATCGACCAGACGCTCATCGCTGACGGCACGAACATGTACCTGTTCTTCGCCGGTGACAACGGCAAGATCTACCGGGCCAGCATGCCGATCGGGAACTTCCCGGGCAGTTTCGGCTCGACCTACACAACGATCATGAGCGACACGACGAACAACCTGTTCGAAGCCCCGCAGGTCTACAAGCTCCAGGGCCAGGACCGCTACCTCATGATCGTCGAGGCGATCGGCTCGCAGGGCCGGTACTTCCGCTCGTTCACGGCCACCAGTCTGAACGGCTCGTGGACGCCCCAGGCCGCGACCGAGAGCAACCCCTTCGCCGGCAAGGCCAACAGCGGCGCCACCTGGACCAACGACATCAGCCACGGCGAACTGATCCGCACCAGCGCCGATCAGACCTTCACCGTCGATCCCTGCAACCTCCAGTTCCTCTATCAGGGACGCGACCCCAACTCCGGCGGCGAATACGGCCAGTGGCCCTACCGGCCTGGACTGCTGACACTGCAGCGCTGACGACGTGACCCGGATCCGGCTCCGGAAGGGAGCCGGCGTGGGGGGGGGGGGGGGGGCCCGGCCCCCCCCCCCCCCCCCCCCCGCCCGCCCCCCCCCCCCCCCCCCCCCCCCCCCCCCCGCGGTCCCGTCACCCCCCCGCCCCGCCCCGCCGCCCCCCCGACCGCCCCGCGGGCGGGGGGGGGGGGGGGGGCGCCCCCCCCCCCCCCCCCGCCACGGTCACGCGAAGCGGCCGACGCGCATGCGGCGACGCAGCGCATGACGGACTACGAGAACCGAAAGGGGCCGGCCTTCGAGCAGGCCCGACAGCGGTCGGGTTCAGGCGGGCCGGGTTTCAGGCGGGCCGGGTTTCAGTCGGGCTGGGCGGGGGCTCGTAGTTCGACCTCGTACCCGCCCTGTGGGGTGGGTTCGGCGGTGAAGGTGCCGTGGAGCAGTTCGGCGCGTTCTCGCAGGCCGATCAGGCCCTGGCGGGAACTGGGCAGGGCGACGGCCGGGCGGGTGGGTGCTGTGTTGGTCACGGTGACGCCGAAGTGGTGTGCGTCGTGCCACAGGCGTACCTCGGCGCGGGCCCCGGGGGCGTGTTTGCGCACGTTGGTGAGGGCTTCTTGGACCGTGCGGTAGACCGTGCGTTGCGCGGTCGTGCTGATGTCGGGCGGGAGTTCGCCGGTCAGGGTCGTCTCGATGCCGCTGTTGGCGATCAATTGCTGGAGATCGGCGAGGGTGGGCTGGGGGGCGAGTTCGGTCTCCTTGCCGCCGGAGGCACGGAGCAGGGTCACCATGTGGCGGAGTTCGTCGAGGGTGTCCACGCTCAGGGAGCGGATGGTGCGGGCGGCCTCGCGGGCATCGGGATCCTTGGCGGCGACCTGGAGCGCTCCGGCCTGCACGGCGATGAGGCTGACCTGGTGGGAGACGACGTCGTGCATCTCGCGGGCCAGCTGAGCCCGTTCGCGGGCGAGCACGGTCTGGGCGTACAGGGCGCGTTCGTGTTCGCGGGCCTCTTCCACCTCGGCGAGCTGGCGCGCCACGTCGTGCCTGGCCTGCACGAGCTGGCCGACCAGGACAGGGGCGAAGGCCGTGGCCAGCGTGTAGACGAACTGGATGAGCGTCCAGGTCCGGTCGCCGGTGAAGGTGTCGGACAGGGGCCAGACGAGGGTGTCTGTGGCCGCGCCCAGCAGGGCGCAGCCGACCAGCAGCCGACGGTTGCGGGTGGACGCGGCCAGTGTGTACAGGGCGGCGACCGGCGCGACCGCCACGTCCATGAAGAGAGTCATGGGCAGCGTCAGCAGGAAGACGGTCAGCGGGAAGCGTCTGCGCAGGAACAGCCCCGCGCAGCCGATGGCGGCGCAGGCCCACATGAGGGGGGTTGCCTCGCCGAAGAGGTTGATCCAGGCGTCGAGCGCGGCGAGCGCGACGAGGCCCGCGTCGACCGCCCAGGTCGGCACCCGCCTCCACAGCGCCCGGCCCGTGCTCATCGCCCGTCGTCCCGTGCCGCGTCGTCGCCGTTCTTGCTGAGCAGTCCGGCCCGCTCCGCGAGCAGTGCCGCCTGGACACGGCTGGAGACCCGCAGCTTGGTCAGGATCGAGCTGACGTGGTCCTTGACGGTGCCCGCGCTCAGATGGATGCGGGTGCCGATGTCGGCGTTGGACAGTCCTTCCGCAATCAGGACGAGGACGTCGCGTTCCCGGTCGCTGAGCAGGCCCACGCGCGCCACGTCCGCGTCCTGGGGTGCTCCCACCCCCGGATGACTGCGCAGCAGGGCACGTGAGGCTTTCGGGGACATCACCACCCCGCCCGCGGCCAAGGTACGCACCAGCTGGGCGAGTTGCTCGGGCTCGGTGTCCTTGAGGAGGAAGCCGGCGGCCCCCGAGCGCAGCGCGGTCAGGATGTACTCGTCGGTGTCGAACGTGGTCAGCATGGCCACGTGCGGTGGTTCGGGCAGTGTCTGGATCTGCCGCAGGACGGTCAGGCCGTCCACGTCCGGCATGCGGATGTCGAGGAGCACGACGTCCGGCATCTCGCGTCGGATCACGTCGGCCGCCTGCGCCCCTTCCGCGGTCGCCACGACCTGGATGCCGTCGGACGCGTTCAGGATCATCTGGAAGCCGGATCGCACCAGCGCCTCGTCGTCCACCACCACTACCCGGATCACCGGCGTTCCGCCTCACACTCGTCTGCCCTGTCTTGGTTCTCGGCGACCCCTACGCAGCGCAGGGCAATCTGGCTCTCGTACGGTGATCGCTCGCTGTCGAGCGTACGTCCGCCACGGCGCGCCACGGCGCGACCGCGAGGGGACGCCCGCCACCCGGCAGGCCGGTTCCAGCCGTTCGGGGGGAGCGCTCCGGCCCTTCGGCGGGCAGGTGGACGAGCCTCGGCGGATGGAGTCTGTGGCCCTTCTCCGGTGGGATCGATTGGTGGCCCGCCCGAACGGCGGGCCACAACCGATATCCGTACCATTCGAGGACCACCTGCTCATGCCCCGCTCGTCTCTGCGCCTGCGCCTGCACCAGTCCGCTCTCGTTACGCGTCGCTGGGCGGCGCGGCCCCATGTGCTGTTCGGTGGTGTGTACGGGGCCGTGCTGGCCAGCTCCATGGTGGCCGCCCTGACCGAACAGGGTTCGACCGCGCCCGCCGACGCGCTCAGCAGCGCGAAGTGGCTTGTGGTCACGGCCGTCGCCTCCGCCCTGGCGCACGGTTACGCGCATCTGATAGCCCGGCGCGGCGACCAGACAGTCCGCGGTGTGCGCGCCGCGGCGCGCCTGTTGCTGTCCGAGTGGCCGTTGGTCCTGGCGACGACGCCGACGCTGTTCCTGCTGCTCGGCGCGGCATGGGGCTGGTGGCCCTCGCGGGCCATCGAGGGCGTGGCCTTGGCCGTGAACGTGGGGCTGCTTTTCGCCTGGGGGCTGCTTGCCGCCCGCGCCGGAGGCCGCACCTGGGGCTCTTCATTGAAGATCGGCACGGCGGACGCGCTGCTCGGCCTGGCTGTCGTGGTGGCCAACGCCGTTATCAAGTAGGGACGTTGGTTGGCCGGGCGGGTGCGGGCGGCTTTGCTCCGGTGCTGCGAGTGACGTGTTCCGAGGCGGCGGCCGCGGTCCGGCCCCGCCGGTCGGCGGGGACGGCCCGGCCGACCGGCGGGGCGGCTACCGAGGGCTGCCGGATGGTCCGTCTCCTGGCGTCACCACGAGGTTGTCCGCATGACACATACGCAGCCGCCGCACGAGACATCAGCTCCGCAGGAGCACTCGCCTCCGCGGCCCCGCACCTCGCCCGAGCCCGCCGTGCCCGCCTCGGCCGCTCCGTCGCTGGGACGCCTGGTCGGTTTGGACGTGGCCCGCGCGCTGGCGGTGTTCGGCATGTACATCGTCCACATCGGCCCCCCGCTCTCGGCCACGGACGGCGTCGCCAGCTGGGTCCGGTACCTGGCCGACGGCCACTCGTCGGTCCTGTTCGCCACCCTCGCCGGGTTGTCGCTGATGCTGATCGCCGGCCGCCGGGAGCCGAAGACCGGCCTGGCCGGCCGCCAGGCGAAAGCGCGGATCGCCATCCGCGCCGTGGTCCTGCTGGCGCTGGGCACCGCGCTGGCGATGGAGTACGGGGGTGTGATCATCCTCGCCTTCTACGGCGTCTACTTCCTCCTCGCCCTGCCCTTGGTGCGACTGCGCGCCGGGACGCTCGCGGTGATCGCGGCCGGGCTCGCACTGGTCACCCCGCAGCTGGCGTTCGTCCTGAACTCGCTGCTGAGCGAGTCCGTCCAGCAGAGCGTCAACGCCTACGACCCGCTCAAGGCGCTCGGCGACGTGGGCGTGCTCGATCTGCTGCTCACCGGCTTCTATCCGGCGATCACGTGGATGCCGTTCGTGGTCGCGGGGATGGCGCTGGCCCGCCTCGACCTGTCCGCCCCCGCCGTCCAGCGGCGCCTGGCCGCGCTCGGCGCCGCCCTCACCGTGGCCGCGTACGGCATGTCCCTGCTGCTGGCGGGCAAGGACGCGCTGCGGAGCATGGCGGAGGGCGGGAAGTCGTCCGCCGGTTCCGAGGCGGCGTCCTCCGGCAGCGGATCCTTCGAGGCTCAGCGGTCGGCCTCGGATCTGCTGTCCGCCGGGCCGCACAGCGGCACCACGTTCGACATCATCGGCAGCGTGGGCGTCGCGATCCTCGTGATCGTGTGCGCGACGGTGCTGATGGACCGTCTGCCGTTCCTGCGCCGCCTGGCGAAACCGATCATCGCCGTGGGCGCCATGTCCCTGACGGCCTACGTCGGCCACTTCGTCGTGCAGTCCGTGGTGGGCCTACCGACCGGCGAAAGCAGCCAGGTCTCCTGGGTGCCCGTGCTCACGTTCGTCCTCGGGGCGATCGGGTTCGCCGCGGTCTGGTCCCGCTTCTTCCGCCGCGGACCGCTGGAGTCTCTGCTCAACGCCGCCACCAAGCCGGCGAAGTACGTCCGATGAGGCCGGGCCGGGGCGGTCGGCCTACGTATCCCGCCCCGGCTTCGACAGCTTTCGTGGCCCGCGAGGGGATCAGCCCTTGCGGGCTTCGGCCGTGCGCCCGGCGGTCCCGTACCAGGCCCTCTTGGCGCGGACCGGCCGCTCGGGGGCGAGTGCTGGAAGCAGGACCCGCACGCGGCACCTCTTCGGCTTTGCGTGCACGCCACCACTCGGTCCTGAGGCTGATCACGGCGCGGCGTACCTACGCGTCGGCTCGCTCCTTGTCGCCGATACCCGGCCCTTGGCCATGTGTACGGGCATGGGGACTCCGACTCCATCGTGTCGGTGGACGATGGTGTCGCCGCGCTCCGGTTCGGCCCGTCTCACGCGCCGGGGCGCTCCGCCGGGGCCAGGAGCTGGGTCGCGGCGAGCCGTGCGTACAACTCGTCCTTGGCCACCAGCTCCTCGTGAGTGCCGACCGCGAGGACCCTCCCCGCGTCCATGACGACGATGCGGTCGGCGTCCGTCACCGTCGACAGACGGTGCGCCACTACCAGCACGGTGGTCGTACGTGCCGCTTCGGCGATGGCGTCCCGCAGCGCCAGCTCGTTGACGGCGTCGAGCTGCGAGGTCGCCTCGTCCAGGAGCAGCAGCCGGGGTTTGCGCAGCAGGGCCCGGGCGATCGCGACGCGCTGGCGCTCACCGCCGGACAGTCTTGAGCCGCGGTGCCCGACCAGGGTGTCCAGGCCGTGCGGGAGACGGTCGACGAGGGTGTCGAGCCTGGTCCGGGCGAGGACGGCGTGGATGTCGTCGTCCGTCGCGCCGGGCGCGGCGAAGACCAGGTTCTCCCGCAGAGTGCCGGCCAGCACCGGCGCGTCCTGCTCGACGTACCCCATGGTGGACCGCAGCTCGGGCAGCGGCCACTGCCGTACGTCCTTGCCGTCGAGGAGGATCCGGCCGCCGGACGCCTCGTGGAACCGCTCAAGGAGCGTGAAGAGCGTCGACTTGCCCGCTCCCGAGGGGCCGACGAAAGCCGTCATCCCGGCGCCCGGTACCTCGAAGTCCACCTGCTGGTGGATGTACGGCAGCCCGGGTCCGTACCGGAAGGACACGTCCTCGAAGCGGACCGACGCCGGGTCCTGCACGACGGCCCGATCTCGATTCCCCGTCGGCTGGTGCGGGGCCGACGGCTCTGTCGACAGGCGGTCGACCTCGGTGATCCGGGAGATCGCGGCCGCGCCCTCCTGGTAGCTGGAGACGGCCTCGATCAGCTTGTACACCGGCTCCATCAGGTAGAACAGGTACAGCAGGAAGGCGATGAGCGTGGAGACGGGGATGTCCCCGGACGCCACCCGCGCCCCGCCGACTGCGAGCACCGCGAGGAACGCCAGCTGGATGGCGAGGTTGTCCGCCGTTCCCAGCAGGGCCTCCCACTTCGCGCCGCGCACGCCGTGGCGCCACGCGCGCCGGGCCGACGCCTCGACGCGAGCGGTCTCCCGCTCCTCGGCGCCGGACGCCTTCACCGTGCGGAACGCGCCGAAGACCCTCTCCAGGCCGGTGGACATCTCCCCGACGGCCTCCTGCGAGCGCTCGGCCGCCTGCCCGATCTTCGGCATCACCAGGGCGCTGCCCGCGCCGACGACCGCGACCACGACGAGTGTGACGCCGAGCAGGGCGGCGTCCAGGAACGCCATCACCACGACCGCCGCGATCAGCGTGACCGTCCCGGTCGCGGCGTTGACCACCGCCTGGGTGCTGACGGCCCGCAGCAACGTGGTGTCGGAGGTCACCCGTGACATCAGATCGCCCGGCTGCATCCGGTCCACCTCCGCGAGCCGCAGCCGCAGCAGCCGACCGATGAGGCTGCGGCGAGCGGCCAGGACCACCGACTCCGCCGTCCGCTCCAGCACATAGGCACCGAATGCCTCGGCCACCGTGCTCAGCAGCACCAGCACCGTCAGGGCCACCAGGATGGTGGCGATCGTGCCACCGGACGAGAGCCGGTCGACCAGCGCCTTCGTGGCCAGCGGCTGGAGGAGCCCGCCGGCCGCCCCTACCAGCGCCAGCAGCAGGCCGAGTGCGACGGCCCATCGATGCGGGCGGACATACCCGTACAGCGCCTTGAGCGTCTCGCGGGCGCGGGGGGAGTCGGCACCCGTCGCCTCGGGGGCGGATGCGGTGTTCACAGGATTCCTTTCCTACGTGGTCTGCCGCTGTGGCAGGGCGCGCACCGCCTCGGCGGTCGCGGGTCCGTGCGATCCCTCGGGGCTCCACGTGGCGAGCGGCTTCGGCTCAACCGGCCAGTTCGGCAGCCCTCGTGGCGAGCGTGCGCACAACGGCATCGCAGAACTCGGGACGGATGACGGCGAGACACAGACCGCTCGCCACCAGCGCCATGCCGAGGAACTCCCGTACCTCGCTGCCGCGTCGCCCGGCGTCACGACGGCCCGTCGCACCGGCCGGTGACCGATGCGAGGTGGTGAGCTCCGGCTCCTGTGCACGGCGTGTCATGCCACCAGCGTGGAAGACCGGATGTTTCTTCGGCCACCCGGCGATCGTCGGGTGGACCCCCGCCGAGTGGCTGGAGAAGATCGCCTGTCGGTGGGAAGAGGCTGGTTGACGTCCAGCGTCGAGAACGCCCTGGCCGTGCTCGCGGCTCCGCCTGGCCCCGAGATGGCCATCGTGTCCGTCGCCGACGACACCGCGGCCGCCGTTGCCGCGACGACCGTGTCAGGTTCCCCAGTCCTCGCCAGCCGTCGCCCCGCCATGGCTTCCCAGGTGGGGATCGTCGTCGATACCGGCGGAGAACTCGGCAGCGAACGTCTCTGTGCCCAGCGTCTTGAGGACCTTGGCCATGATGCGCTCGACATCGCCGCGCTCGGCCTCCGGGAGAGGGGCGCCGGCGGACTCCCGGGCCCGGGTGGCGGTGCCCAGGAGGCGGGCGGCCCGCACGGGTCGGCCCGCTAGCGCGTATGCCCCGGCGAGGCCCTCGTGGGCGAGGGCCAGGGCCCGGGGGTCGCCGCTGGCACGGGCGACGGAGAGGCCTTGGTGGTGCAGGGTGAGGGCCGTGGGTGCGTCGTCGCGTTGTTCGGCGAGGAAGCCGAGTTCGGCGAGGAGGAGCGCGGGGCCGGGGCCGAAGTCGACTTCGCGGTGCCACGCGAGGGTTCTGCGGAGGTGCTTGTCGGCGAGGTCGAGGTCGCCCTCGCGCCGGGCTCCGAGGGCGAGGCCGATCTCGGCGTGGATTTCGCCCGCCGCGTAGCCGTGTTCGGCGGCCAGGGCCATCGCCTTGCGGTGGAGCCGTGTGGCGTGAGGGAAGTCACCGGTCAGGAGGGCTATCCTGCCCAGCCCGGTGAGCCGGTCGGCGGCGTCTGTCCAGAAACCCAGCTCCTCGGCCAGGTGAAGACCGTCCTGGTGCAGTCGTGCGGCGCGCGTGTAGTCGCCGGTGATCGCGGCGAGTGCTGCCAAGGGATAGGTGGTCTGCAGCTGTCCCCAGCGATCGCCGAGCGTTTCGAACAGCGCGTGGCCGTCCTCGGCACTCCGGCGCAGTGCGGCGAGGTCCCCCCTCAGCAGGGCCTGGGTGGCCCGGGTGCTCTGTGCCGCGGCGATGCCCCAACGGTCGCCGGCCGTACGACAGTCGGTCAGGGCACGCTCCACCAGGGACTCGCTGAGGGACAGGTCTTCACCTGCGCTGAGCGAGGCATGGCCGAGGAACCAGGTGGCACGTGCGCCATCGGTTCGGCCGTCGACCGGCACCGCGGCCGGATGGACCGTGTCGTCCCGTCCCTCTCCGGCCAGCAGGGTGAATCCGGCATACCAGAGGGCGGCCTGGGAACGCAGGACCGTATCGGCGCCGCCGGTGATGCGCAGCGTCGCGTCCAGTGAGCGCCGGGCCTCGCTCAGTCGGCCGCGCAGGAACCAGTACCAGGTCGAGGCGAGCGCCATGCGCAGGGCCGTGCCGGCATCATTCCGCCGCACGGCGCGGTCCAGGGCTATGCGCAGGTTCGCGCTCTCCTGGTCGAGGCGGGTCAGCCGGCTCTGCTGTTCAGGGCCGTGGAGTCGGGCTGCGCTCTGCTCGGCGAGCTCCGTGTAGTACTCCTGGTGTCGCAGTGCGAGGGCTTCGAACTCGCCCGCCTCCGCGAGGCGTTCAAGGGCGTAGGCCGCTACCGATTCCGGCAGCTGGTAGCGACGGCTGTCGGTCACGGCGACGAGTGAGCGGTCCACGAGGCGGATCAGCGGGTCGAGAACGTCCTGGCCCTCTCCGCGGCACACAGCCTCGGCCGTCTCGAGGGTGCAGCCGCCGGCGAAGACGGCCAGCCGGCGCAGGAGGGTCCGCTCGTCGTCGTCGAGCAGATCCCAGCTCCAGTCGATCACCGCCCGGAGGGTGCGCTGGCGGGGTGGCACGCCGCGGTGGCCGCCGGCGAGGAGACGGAACCTGTCGTCGAGGCGGGCGGACAACTCGTGCACTCCCAGCGCACGGACCCGGGTGGCCGCCAGTTCCAGCGCGAGAGGTATCCGGTCGAGGCGGCGGCAGATCGTCGAGATGGCCTCCGCATTGTCCTCGGTGACGGCGAAACCGGGTGCGGCGGCAGCGGCCCGCAGGGCGAACAGCTTCTCGGCGTCGGCCTGCGGCAGCGGCGGCACGCTCCACACCACCTCTCCGGCCAGACCGAGAGGTTCCCTGCTGGTGGCCAGAACGCTCAGCCCGGGCGCGGCGGCCAGGATCCGGCGTACGACGTCGGCCGCCGAGTCGATGACGTGCTCGCAGTTGTCGAGGACCAGCAGGAGTCGCCGCGAACGCAGGGCGTCCTCCAGTCCCACCGCCCCCTCTTCCCGTACGCCCAGGGCGGCGCTGAGCTGCTCGGCCGCCTCGGTGGAGCCGGCGAGGCCGACCATCCGTACGCCGTCGGGGTAGGCGCCGGCCGCCCGTCTGGCAGTCTCTTCCGCAAGGCGGGTCTTGCCCACCCCGCCGGGTCCCGTCAGCGTCACCAGCCGGTGGGTGGCGAGCAGTTGACCCACCGCCGGCAACGCTTCCCTCCTGCCGATCAGGCCGGTGAGCGGCGCCGCCAGGTCGCCCCACCTCCCCTTTGAGGGGGTGGGGGCGGCCTCAAGGCCCGCATCGTGTTCGAGGATCGCCCGGTGCAGGGTGGTCAGTTCTGGCCCGGGGTCCACGCCCAGTTCGTCGGCCAGCTGCTTGCGCAGTTCGTCGTACACGGCCAGTGCTTCGGACTGGCGCCCGGCCCGGTAGAGCGCACGCAGTTGCACGGCGCGCAGCCGCTCCCGCAGTGGGTGGCGGACCGCCAGCTCGCTCAACTCGTCGACGATCGCGTGGTGTTCGCCCAGTTCAAGGCGGGTCTCGCCCAGCGCTTCCAGGGCGGTCAGGCGCTGCTCCTCAAGGCGGCCGGCCGCGGTGCGCAGGAACTCCATGTCACGCAGGTCGGCGAAGGCATCCCCCGTCCACAGCGCCAGCGCTTCTGTCAGCAGGTCCGTCCTGGTGCGCGGGTCCTCGGTGCCGTACGCGGTGGCGGTCAGGTCGGTGAACCGATGGGAGTCCACGTCCTGAGGACCGATGCGCAGCAGATAGCCCGGTGCCTTCGACTCCACCAGCGTCTCGGCCCCGGGTTCGGCGCGCGCCAGGGCACGGCGTAGCCGCGAGACCTTCGTCTGCAGGGCACCGGCCGGGTTTCCGGGCAGCCGCTCGCCCCATAGATCGTCCACGAGCCGATCGGCCGAGACCATCTGTCCCGCGTGGACCAGCAGAGCGGCCAGCAGTGCGCGCACCTTCGCTTCGGGGATGTCGACCGCGTCTCCGGCAGCCGTCCAGGCGGTGAGTGGGCCGAGCACGGAGAAGTACATGTCTGCACGGTATCCGGCCGACCGACAGCGGCTCGACAGAGTTCCGCCAGCGCCGGTCGGCACAGTGAGAACACACCGAACGAACCGGCCGGTGCGGTCAGTCGAAGGAACAAGGAATCAGGAGTCACCTCATGTTGGAGAAGCAGAACCAGAACCAGAACCAGAAGCAGGAACTGTCCGCGGTGTCGGTGATCGGCCTGGGGCAGATGGGGACCCGGCTCGCCCAGGCGTTCCTCGCCGCCGGCCATGCCACGACTGTATGGAACCGCACCGCCGCGAAGGCCGACGCACTCGTTCCCCAGGGCGCCGTCCGTGCGGCGACGCTGGAAGAGGCGGTCTCCGCGAGTCCCCTGGTCGTGGTCTGCCTGCCGGACTACGCGACCGTGAGCGGTCTGCTCGGGCCAGTGGCGAAGCGCCTGCGCGGCCGGGCTCTGGTGAACCTGACCTCCGGCACTCCGGAGGAAGCCGTCACGACGGCCGACTGGGCGGCCGGGCACGGCGCCGACTATCTCGACGGCGCCGCCATGAGCGGCACACGGCTTGTCGGGCGTCCCGAGGCGCTGTTCGTCCTCAGTGGCTCCCCGGAGGCCTTCGCCACCCATCGGACGGTGTTGGCGAGCCTGGGAAACTCCGTACACCTCGGCGCTGATCCGGCGCTGGCCCCGGTGTACGACACGGCGCTGTTCGGACTGGCCTGGGGGGCGCTGGCGGGCTTCTACCACGCCGTCGCCCTGGTGGGCGCGACGGGCGTCGACCCGGCCGCCTTCGCGGCGGTGGCCACGGAGCACATGCCGTTCGTCACCTCGCTGATGGCCGACCACGCCCGCCAGATTCAGGACGGCCGCTTCCCGGACGACGACGGCACCGTGGAGGTGCACGCGGCGGCGATGGAGCACCTCCTGCACACCAGCAGGACCCATGGCATCGGCAGCGACGTGCCGGAGCTGATCGGAAACCTGCTGGGCCGGGCGGCGGCCGCCGGACACGGATCCAGTGGCATCGCCAGCGTCATCGACACGATCACGAAGGGCGAGCGGAATGCCTGAGCGGACGAAGCCCCACGTCACGGTCCTGGGCCTCGGCCGGATGGGCACCCCGATCGCCTCCGCGTTCCTCGACGCCGGCTACCCGACCACAGTATGGAACCGCACCGCCGCCAAAGCCGACGCACTCGTCGCACAGGGCGCCGGCCGCGCAACAACCGTCATCGAGGCGGTCACGGCAGGCTCGCTGGTGATCGCGCCTCTCCTCGACCAAGACGCGGTACGGCACACCCTCGGACCCACCGCCTCCGCGTTGCAGGGGCGCACCCTGGTCAACCTCGCCAACAGCACCCCCGACCACGCCCGTGAATTGGCCGCCTGGGCCGCCGGGAACGGCGCCGACTACCTCGACGGCGCCATGATGGCCCTTCCCGAGACAGTCGCCACGCCGGATGGATTCTTCCTCTACAGCGGATCCCAGCGTGCCTTCACCACCTACCGTCGCGAGCTGGAAGTGATGGCGCCGGCCCACTACTTCGGTACGGACCCCGGGTCTGCGGAAGTCCACGATCTGGCCCTGCTGGGCACCGGCTACGCGGCTCTCACCGGGTTCCTGCACGCCGCGGCACTGCTCGACTCGGTGGGCACCACCCCTGAGGTGTTCGCCCCGCTGGCGGCCCGATGGCTGCGTGGGATGGCCGAGTTCCTGCCCGAGCTGGCGCGCGAGGCAGGATCCGCAGACTATGCGGACGGGGTCTCCACGGTCGACCTGAACCGGGCCGCGGTCGACAGCCTGATCCAGCTCAGCAGAGCCGGTGGCATGGCCGTCGACGTCCACGAGCCGCTGAAGGTCCTGCTCGACAGGCGGTCGGCCGACGGCCACGGCCAGGACAGCTTCTCCAGCGTGTTCGAGCTGCTGAGATCACGAGGCACCGCGCAGCGATGAACACAGAGCGCGGGTCACACACGCCGACAACACAACCGGTGTCCCCCGACAACCCTGGAAGGACAAACTCATGAACCTCGCTCTGTGGATCGTCGCCGGGCTGCTCACCGTTGCCTACCTGCTCGGCGGCTGCTTCAAGATGATCACGCCGAAGGAGAAGATAGCCGCCAGTGGGCCCAGCGCGAGATGGGTCGAAGACTTCAGTGGCGGCGGCGTAAAGGCCATCGGAGCCCTCGAGGTCCTGGCCGCGGTGGCACTGGTCCTGCCCGCCGCGCTCGACATCGCGCCGGTTCTGGTGCCGCTGGCTGCCCTCGGTCTGGTGATGCTCATGATGGGTGCGACGGTCACACGAATCCGGCGTCACGAAGCCACGTTCATGGTGGTGGACCTGGCCTATGTCATCCTGGCCGGTTTCGTGGCGTGGGGCCGCTTCGGCCCCGAGCCCTTCACCATCATCAGCTGACCGACCGCGGCCCTGCGAACAGGGCAGGGCCGCTCAGAGCGGCGCCGTGGCGCCGGCCGTGAAGGAGGGCTCAGGGACTCTAAGGGGAAGGCACTGATACATGGTCATCACCGCGGCGGGCAGCGCCTTGGTCCCGCGCCGGGGCCGACCCGCCGACGCCTGCGTTCGTCGGCATCGACGAGCCCGACCGCTGCGGCCATGTCACAGGTGGCGGTCCCCGACTCCGTGACCCGCGCCGTCAAGCGCGTCTCGACCCGGGCCGGGTGCAGGTCGCCGAGGGGCCTGCTAACAAGGGCGGGAAGGGGCTGGTCACCGGCCGGCTACTGTTCCAGCCTGAGCGCGAGGCCGTCGGCCGCATCGCTGCCCAGCGGGAACGGCATATGGCCGATCATGCGTCCGGCCACGATCGCAGCCCCGGTGACAGGCTCGAAGCCGTGCTCGGCCATGAGACGGCTCGCGACCGGATTGGGTGGCCCGGCGCCGGCGACATGCCAGAGGGTCAGGTCCGTGCCGAGCTTCGTCATCGTGACGTTCTCGGCTCGCAGCAGGCGGCTGATCTCCTGCAGCAGATCCATCCCGCGAAGCTCCGTCGGTATGCGTGTGACGCGATGGTTCTTCACGAGCAGCAGTCCGTTCGCTCCCCTGCGGTCCGGCGTCGTCCGGGTGGGGGCGGACCGGCCCGGCGGGTACGGCGTCGGCGCGTTGTCCGCGTAGCCCTCCGAGGGCCTCGACCTGACCATCAGTCCTCCGACCAGCGCCGCAACCAGCAGGGACCCGGCCTCCAGGTACGGGAGCACGGCGTCGCCGACCAGAAAGAGGAACCCGGCTCTGTGCCCGGCCGCTCCGGCGAGAAGCGCGAAACCGAGCTCGGCGCCCACGTGCTGGTTCACCATGATGAGACCGGCCCGTCCGCCGGAGTCATGCGCGGCGATGCCATCCATGATGGTCGAGTAGAGCACCGTGCCGGCCATGCCGACGCCGATGCCGAGGCAGATCACGGTGATGTAGGTGCTGGAGACGGAGCCGCCCATGGCCAGCTGAATGAGCGGCCCGACCGCCGCGGCGAGCAGTCCCGAGACCAGCAGGGCGGGCGGCCCGACGCGCGGCAGCAGCCTGGCGGAGATCAGCAAGGAGCCGACGAGGAACGAGGCGGCCATCAGCACGAAGGCCCCGACCGTGGGCACCGGTCCGACGTTGGCGCCCAGGAAGTCGACGAGGGGCGCGATCACGGTCGATAGGGCAACCCCGATCATGAACAAGGTGAGCGACGCGCCGAAAGTGTCGCGGGTCCTGGTTGGGTAGGGCGGAAGGATCGCGCTCCGGGCCTTCGACTGCCGCCGGGCGAAGGCCGCGATCAGGAGGACGCCGCACGCGAGAGACAGGGACGGGATGGGAGCTCCCCATCCGGCGGCCCCGGACTCCGCGAAGCCGAAAACGAGGGCAGCGACGCCGAATGCGCTCAACAGCGCGCCGAGAGTGTCGAAGCCGGCGGGAGTGCGGCGGCCGGACGGGTCACGGACCAGGGTGGCAGTGCCGATGAGGGCGATGAGAGCCAGCAGGACGGTGACGTACATGGACACGCGCCAGGAGGCCAGCGCATAGGTGAGCGGCACCGCGAGGAACACGGTCAGCGCGGAACCGCCGAGGCCGATCACGGAGTAGATCCCGACGGCCCTCCTGCGTGCCCTCGGCTCGGTGAACTGGGCGGCGATCAGGCCGAGGGAGGCCGGGGTGATCAGGGCGGCGAAGACGCCCTTGAGGATCTGGCTCCAGAGCAGTGCGGCGGACCAGGGGGACACCGCGCCGATGGCGGCGCTCACCGCGAAACCGGTCAGGCCGATGAGCAGCGTCGGCTTGCGGCCGATGAGGTCCGCGAGGTGCCCGCCGACGAGCAGCAGCGCACCGAAGGCCAGGGCATAGCCGACGTACATCCACTGCTCGTAAGAGAGGTCCATGCCCATGTCGGCGCTGATCCCGAGCATCAGCCGGGGCGTGGTCGCCGACACGTCGAACAGCACGGCCAGTTGCGCGATCATGCCGATCGCAAGGCCCCACCAGCGCCTGGTCTGCGCCGGACCGAACGACGCGGGTGCGGGCCGGGGGCCGGGCGGCGGGGTCGTCGGTGGTCCGAATCCCGCTGCGGGGCCGGAGTTCGCCGGGGCCGTCGGAGCGTACGGGTTCGGGGCGTACGGAGCCGGTGACGGCGCCGGCGGCAGGGGGTACGAGGTCGGCTGGGGCTGAGCGGCTGAGGAGGCGGCCTGGGCCCGTGGGTCCGGCTGCGCGCCTCGCGCCTGCGGGGTGAAGTCCAGCAACTCTGCTGCCCGGCGCCCCAGGTGGGCCAATACGGACCCGGGCAGCCACTCCTCGGCCCCGTCCGTGGCTGTGCGCTCGATCACCTGCGCGGGCGTGGGGCGCTTCGACGGGTCCTTGTCCAGACACGCGCGCACGAGAGCGACGAGTGAATCGGGTACGCCGGTGAGGTCCGGCTCCTCTTCGGCGATCCGGAACAGATGTGCGTTCAGTCCGGTGTCCGTGGCGCCGAAGAGAAGGCGTCCGGTGGCGGCGTAGACGAGGACCGCTCCCAGGCAGAACACGTCGTTGGCCGGGGTGAGTTCGTGGCCCCGGACCTGCTCCGGAGACATGAAGCCGGGGGAGCCGATCAGCATGCCGGTGCGGGTGAGCAGACTGTCCCCGCCGATGCTGTCGAGTGCTCGGGCGATCCCGAAGTCGATGACCCGAGGGCCGTCGACGGTCACCAGCACGTTCGAGGGCTTCAGGTCGCGGTGGATCAGGCCCGCCTCGTGCACCGCCTGCAGGGCGAGGGCGAGACGGTTGGCGAGGGTGTGAACCGAGTGCTCGGGCAGCGGACCGAAGTCCTTGCCGACCACGGTGGTCAGGTCGGGGCCTGGTATGTACTGGGTCGCGACCCAGGGAACGGCCGCCTCGGTGTCCGCGTCCAGGACAGCAGCCGTCCAGTTGCCGCCCACCCGCCTGGCCGCGGCGACCTCGCGAGCGAACCGCTTGCGGAATTCCGGGTGATGGGCGTGGTCGGCCTGCACGACCTTCACCGCGACCGTACGGCCGAGATCGGACCGGCCCAGGTAGACCAGGCCCATTCCGCCCTCGCCGAGGCGGGCTATCAGACGATAGGGGCCGATGTGTGTCGGGTCCTGCTCCGTCAGCTGTTCCACGGTGAAGAGGTCAGCCCTTCATGTCGGGGCTCAGCTGATGGCACAGCTTCACGATGAGGTCGAGGTGGGGGATCTTGAACGCACTCGAAGATCCCGGGGTCGTGGACCTCCGCTGGGAGCCGTTGAACTTGCGCTCGGTGCGGATGTGCGTGATCTCGTCCATGGCCATGTGGCGATCCCCCGTCGACGGCTGAGTAGATCCAAAATAGAGCAACTACCTGTCGCGCTGCCCTGGGTTGCCGTAAAGAAGACCCGGACCATTGGCCGGCGACGCCTCGTACTCCGCATCACGGGTAAGGACGAAGCGTGACCCGAAGGTGCAGGTCGCGAGGGTGGCACGGGCGGGTGGTGCCGTCGCGTCGGTGCCGGCGGCCGGGGCCGCACGATTTGCGCAGCTCCTCGGTGCGCTCCCGGAGCTGCTTCACTTTCGGCGCGGCGGGCGTTGGCCGCGCAGCGGCGTGAGCCTTCCGGAGTGCGAGCTGTAGACGGCCTTGAGGGCGAGGGCGAGGGCGAGGGCGAGGGCGGAGGCCCGGGCAGACGGCGGCGCGGTGCCCTTGCAGAGAAATCTCTCGTCGCCTCCCGAACGCCGCCGCAACTGACGCGGCGAGCGGAGGCACAGCATGGCCAGGCGCTGGCACGCGGCGATCGGGGAGCCCAACCCCCTCCCAACGTGCTCGGAGGGGGCGGACGAGCCGGCCTGAGGCTGTTCGGTCTGTCGGTGTCCCGCACGGCCTCGTCCCGCCGTCCCGACGCGGGTGCGAAGCAGGAGGGTCAGGCGGCTGTCTTCGGTCCGCAGTGGATTCCCGGTACGACCGCGGGACTCACCGAGTCGGACTGGGCCTACCTGAGGGAGACCTCCGCGACCTCGGTCGGTCGAGGTCAGGGCGTTCGCTCGCGCGTGCGAAACTGCGGCTACGCTCGTCGGCATGCTGAACCGTGTTCCGTTCAATGAAGCGCTGCTCTCCACCGTGGGCACTCCCGAGCAGGCCAAGCTCCTGGACAGCAGTCCGCGGTCACGGGTGTGGCGGGTGCGGCTGGCCGACCGGCGGCAGGTGATCGTCAAGCAGATCACCGACGGCGGGGACACGGGCGCTGACGCGGACACGCGCTTCGCGCGGGAGGTCGCCGGGCTGCGCCTGGCGGGACGGGCCTCCGGGCCCGCCGTGGCCCCCGCGGTGCTCGCCACGGACCCGCCCTCGCGGGTGATGGTCCTCGAGTGCGTGGATGACCTCGGCAGGACGGACGACTGGATGCCGGGGTACGCCGAGTCGCTCGCCCGGCTGCACGCCCTGACCGGGCCCGCCGACGCGGGCGCACTACCGGTGTGGTCGGGGCCCACGGCCACCGACGCGGAGTCCTTCCTCACCCTGGCCAGGGCGCTCGACGTGCCCGTACCGTCCACGGTTCCCCATGAACTCGCCGGTCTCCTGGAGCGGTTGGACCCCACCCCGCACCATGCGCTGCTGCACGGCGACCCCTGCCCCGGCAATGATCTGCGCACCGCCGACGGCGTCCGCTTCGTCGACTTCGAGCGGGCCTCGCTCGGCAATGGCCTGATCGAACTCGCCTACTTCCGCATCGGCTTCCCCACCTGCTGGTGTGCCATGTCGGTCACCGCGGCCCCGCTCACGGAGGTCGAGGACGTCTACCGGACCACCTGGCGCGGCCTCACCGGGAAGGACGTGCCGGGTGACCTCGCCGACGCGTGCGCAGGCTGGCTGATCCAGGGCGACGCGCTCGTCGAGCGGGCCCACCGCGGGACGGTCGATCAGCTTGCCCGGGTGCCGGCCGAGGACTTCGAGTGGGGCTACGTCTCCGCCCGTGAGCGGCTTGTCCACCGCCTGGGCGTGGTCGCCGACATGACCCGCGACCACGATCACCTGCACGCCGTCGGCCGCCTCAGCTCCACCCTGGCCGGCCGCCTGCTCGAACGCTGGCCGACGCTGCGTCCCCTGCCCACACATGACGCCCGTCCCTGGTACTAGACCGTGTTCTTGAACTCGCTGACCTGCCCGGTCGGCCGCCTGGGCAAGTCGCGGGCGGCCCTCCAGATGGTGAGGCCGCGGGCGCAGCCGTGGACGCCGGCCGCTGTGGTGACCTCATGCCCGTTGCGGGCGGCGTCGCGGCAGACGATCTCGTAGCCTTCTTCGTCCAGAACTGCCACCGAGGCGAACCACCCGCCCCGGCTGGTCGTCACCATGCGCAGATCGCGGCGATCAGGACAGAGGCGTCGAAGCGGACGGCGAGTCTGTCCAAAGGGGGCTCGACGACCGCGGCCTCAGACGCTCTCGCGCCGCGCTGACCAGCGAAATCCACCTGGCCTGCGACGGAGAGGGGCGGCCGTTGACGTTCCTTGTCACCGGCGGCAGCCGCCGGCAGCAGCGCGGGCCCGTGCCTGAAGTCGAACCCCAGGTACGCGAAGGCGAGCCCCTCTCCAACCCACTCCCATGCGGACGGCGGCACCATAGGGCAACCCTGTCACCCGGAGCGGCGCGCAGGGAGTCCGCTGCCAGCGCGCGCGGCACCTCCCACACACGATCGACAAGACGCCCCCTACGCCGATCGCGTCGAGGTCAGGACGCCGATCTTGTCTATCCGGTGCTCGGGGTTGTTCTGGGCGTCTCGCCAGAAATTGCCGGCCGCGTTGTCCTCCGGCGTCGCGCAGGTGGAGAGCGTGATCATGGCCCGGGTGGGCTTCTCGCCAGGCTCACCCGGCACCGCGGCCCGCTGCTCGGCGAGTGAGCGGGTGGAGCGGAAGGATGTGGTCCGGGTCTCGACGATCTCGTAGGTGTAGACGGTGCCCTCAGCGGTGACGTGCACCAGGTCCCCGACCTCGACCGAAGGCAGCTCACGCAGGGGCCCGCCGGCTGAGAGTCGGTGGGCGGTCACCAGATAGTTGCCGATCTCGCCCGGCCCCACGCCACCGCGCTTGCCGTACGGGCTCGCCGCCACGCCGCGATCCTGGATGAGGGTGCCCGCGCGGTCGTCGGTCGTGCCCTCGTACGGCGTGACGTCCAGGTTCTCGACGCCGATCGACGGTATGGACATCTCGGCGGCGACGGGCTCCCGCGGCGAGGGGGCCGGCGACGTGGCCGGAGTGACGGAGGCTGTGATGGGCGGGGGCTTGGCCGAGGGGGCCGATGACGAGGTCGAGGGGGCCGCCGACGTCGGACCGTGCACGCCCGTGGACGTACCGCTGCCGCTGCCCCCCGCGCAGCCGGTCAGCGCGGCGACGACCGCGACCACTGCGGCGACCCCTGTGACGGCGGCGAGCAGAGCCCAGCGGAGGCCGCGGCCTCCGTGCCGGCCCTTACGCAGGGACCCACGACGCTTGGCACCCATACCCCCAGGATGGCCCACGCCCCACCCCCCACGCCACGGCACCCACGGCGGACGCCGCGCGCCGGGCCACGACGAGCCGCACCGCCCGGGCGCGTCAGGCCGGAGCCGCTCTGACGAGCGTCCGCCCGCCCGTCTCATGCCGGGCCACTCCTCGCCCTCCGGCCGGCGCACGTCGACACCGTCCCGGCTCACCAGGACGGCGAGTCCGGGCTGACCACGCCGGCATCGCTCTGCGCGCGGAAGCTGGACAGCGGATTCGGATCCGGAGCGTCAAGGGAGCCAGAGGCTCCTGCGAATCCCGAGCTGCGGCTGCCTTCGGGCGGCAATGTGAGCGGGTGCAGGCATCAGGAAGGTCCGGGGGCCTGCACCCGTGCGCCGAAGTTCGCGACCCGTGAGGCTGAAGAGGCCGTCATCGATTCGCACTTGGGGGAACTCGTGGTCATCTCCACCTCGATATCGTCGCGCAACGGAACCCGCCACCGCCGCGGTCGCCGTGCGCAGGTGGCAGCCGTCTGCTGCGCCCTGCTGCTGAGCGCACCGGCCGTCGCCACCGCCGCCACCCCACCCGTCGCCCATGCCCAGGGGCAGCACGAGGGGCGTGGCCGAGGCGCGCTGGTTTCCGCCGAGAAGCTGTACACGCTCGCGACCCCGCAGGCGGTGTCCGCCGATCTGGGTGCGGCCGGGTTCGACGACGACACCGTCCGGCACGGTGTGGTCGCGTACCGGCTGGTCTACCGGACCGTTGACGCGTACGGACGGCCCACCACCGCGAGCGGGCTGTTCGTGCTGCCGCTCCACAGCGAGCGACGGCTGACGGCAGTCTCCTTCGCGCACGGCACCGGCAGCCACAAAGACGATTCTCCGTCGATGCGGCGTGCCACGTTCGTGTCCGCGCCGGTGATCGCGCATGCGGCGGCCGGTGCCGCGGGGATCGCGCCCGACTACCTGGGCATGGGTACGGGACCCGGCTTGCACCCCTGGATGGACATCGCATCCGAGACCACGGCATCCCTGGACATGCTGAGGGCGGCCCGCGCCTTCGCTCCCCGCACCGGACACGTGCTGGAGCGCGAGGTCATGGTCACCGGTTTCTCGCAGGGCGCCTCGGCGGCGCTGGGGCTCGGCCGCGCTCTGGAGGCAGGTGAGGACCGCTGGTTCAGGCTGGGCGCGCTGGCACCGGTCAGCGGCGCGTACGACTTCGGCGGCGCGGAGTTGCCCGCGCTGCTCGAGGGCAGGCTGGAGCCCAAGTCCAGTGTGCTGTACGCGGCGTACACCCTGGTCGCGTTCAACCGGCTCCACCGCGTCTACGACAGTCCTGGCGAGGTCTTCCGAGCCCCTTACGACAGCACCGTCGAGGCACTCTTCGACGGCGCCCACACGGGGGAGCAGCTGATGCGGGGCACCCCGGGGGCTCTGGACGAGCTGCTGACCGAGCACGGCCGCGCGTTGCTCGCGCAGCCGGCGGGGGCCCTGGCGGAGGCCTTGCGCGCTACCGATGCCGTATGCACCGACTGGGCCCCCCGCGCCCCGGTGCGGCTCTACATGGCGACGGGGGACGAGCAGGCCGTCACCGACAACACCGAACACTGCCAGGCGGCCCTGCTCAGGAATGGCGTGGACGCCCCGGTCGTCGATGTGGGCGATGTCGACTACCGCGGATCCCGTCACCTGGGGTCCAACGTGGCAGCCACGTCGTCGATCGTGCGCTGGTTCGGTGAGCTGCGCCGGCGATGACCGGAACGCCCCGGTTCCGCGGTCTCTGCTTCGTCTGCCAGGGCCGCGGCGTCGAGCCGTTCGCCCGCGTCCCGGAAGGCTTCGCCATCGCATGCCGTCCATCAGCTGCCGCCGGGGCCATGCCAGCACCCCGTGCACGGCCCGCCTTGATGCCCTGCGGCAGCAGATGGCGGCTGCCGGCCGCGCCCCTGCCGGTGCTGATCACGCCAGGGCAGTGGGGCGACGCACCTCAGTTGCCCCCGGTCCTTGAGCGCGTTCGCGTACCACGGCCGGGTGGCGGTCACCCGCGCACCCGGCCTGATCACCTCAGCGGCGATGAGGCGTACTCATCCCGTCATGAAGTCGAGCGAACGATCAACGCCCTCAAGGGCTTCCGTGCCGTAGCCACCCGATGTCGATAGGAGGGCATACATCTTCCACGGCACCGTGACCGTCGCAGCCATGCGCCTCTGGCTGCGCTCATGACCCGCCGAACAGCCCTTGGCCGCGTGCGGTCAGCTCAGCCGGGCATCGGCGTACACGGTCATCGCATCGCGCTGGTAGACGGCGAGACCGTCGGCGATCCTGTCGAAGTTGGCCCGCATCTGCGGGTCGTCGACATAGGTCCGGCCCACTCCCTTGTACGCGGCCGCCGTCGGGGTCCAGAACCGGCAGATGCCCTGGTAGTTGACGTCCACCTCGGCCTGTACCGCAGGGTCGGATACCGGCGTGCCGGCCACCATGAACTCCGCCATACGGATCATCTGCGCCGTCACCTCACGCTGCCAGCGCTCCGTGTCCTCGGAGGTCATCGCCTCGACGGCCTGCCGGGACTGCTCCCACGCCTGCGGCCACCGCTCCCGTACCTCGGCCTCGGCCTCGGAGGGGGTCTGGAACCCCTCGAACAGATTCTCCGGCTTGTTGATCTTCGTCATACGGCCCGTGTCCTTACCTTCTTCAAGTTCGGCGATGGTGCGGCCGACCGTACGGGCCAGCGTCTCCAGCCGGTCCCGTTCCGCGAGCAGCCGTTGATGGTGCTCGCGGAGCACGGCCACCTGGTCGAGCTGGCTGTCCAGGACCGCCTGGATCTCGCGCAGCCCCAGGTCCAGCTCCCGCATCAGCAGGATCTGCTGCAACCGCAGCAGATCGGCCTCCTCGTAGTAGCGGTGTCCGTTGCTCCCGATCCATGCGGGCGGCAGCAGGCCGATCTCGTCGTAATGCCGCAGCGTCCGCGATGTCACCTTGGACATCCGCGCCACCTCCGCGATCGACCAGGCCATCGCCGGTGCCTCCCTCGCCGGGCCGGTCTCTCCGGCCACACACATGACCGTAGAAGTTGCCGCAACGGAAAGCGCAAGCCCGAAGCCCTGTGGGACATGCACCAGGGCCTGATCCGTGGGACAGGCCCTAGGGCGTGTTTTAGAACTGGGGTCCGTGTCTCGCCTCGTGCCGTGATGATCTCGGTGTGGGGCGAGGGGATCTTTCAGATGACCAGTGGGCG